>JBAZYO010000008.1 GCA_041659285.1 Vicinamibacterales bacterium
GAACAAGATGAAGTCAGGGCAGAAGAACCGAACGTACTAACTAACCCCGAAGGGGCCATTCTCCAGTAACGATTGGTCCGAAGAAACCCGGCAGGTCACGGCGCGTCGGGCATTCTGCTGGAATGCGGCATCAAGTAATCCCACAATGACATCGTTAAGAGCGGCCTCTAGCTGTTGGGTCTTGCCGTCCTTCCAGGTATGCCGAACACCCCAAACTCCTTCAATGGTGAGCACGAGCGTTCCTGATGCGACGAGATCGTAAGGCGTGGGCCGCATCCATGCGTATTTCTTGGAGTTGGCGATCTCCTGCGCGGTCGGCACGTGCTTGACCTGCTTGCTTGGCTCCCGCAGGCTGAGATCAAACCGCTCGTCCAGAACCGTGATGTTCGTTTTGCCGTCCTTCGTCGCGTTAACGGCCTGGCCGCGCTGCTCGAGTGCAACAAACAGCGCCTGCAGCAGCTCAAGGCGCGCGGGAGGATTGGCAACGAAACGCGAATGTTCAGATGCGGCAGCTTGTTCTCGCCGTACGTGACCTCGCCGCGCTTCTGCGCCGCCCAGTATTCCTGAGACTGCTTGATAGCAGGGTGCTTGGAGCGCAGGCCATCAGGCACAACGACCCGGTTCTCCGCCTGTCGCTCAAAGGCGATGAGGGGATGAACCGCTATTGCTTCTTCTTCGGCTGGCGATTCAGAACGCAGCGATCCGAGCAGGGTTATGATCTCGCTGCGCGCCGTTAATTTGGGTAGCGCCGGTCGACGATCAGCGTATCCAGCCGCCTTGCGCTGCCAATAGCCGCGCGGTGGCACCGGGATGCCGTGGCGTCGACAGGCCTTCCCCAAGCCAACGTTTGATATCCCGAATTCTTTGCACAATTTGTCGATCGGCGCTGCCCAAACGCGGTCGTACAGCTGCTGGCGAGTAAGGGTTGTGCTCATTGCTGTTGGCCCTCGGGCCGCGATGAATAAGAGCGGCGGCGGCAGCCGGCCTGACGCACTGCCTCGACTACGAAGCGCAATGCCGGTCAAGCGTATCCCTGATATTCTCTTGGTTGCGTCCTTTCATTTTGGAGGTAAGCCATGCGCTACGATCATTAGCCGGCGAAGAGACGTTGACACTTCCGCATCCAAACGATTTCGGGCGGGGCAAGGGCGGTGCTGTAGGCATCTGCCTTTGTCCTCGTGCTTTTTGTGTGATGTCTCAACTGCCTTTGACCGCCTTTGGCTGCGGCATTGAGGGTTGAGCATGGTGCAAACGGATGAAGAGCTGCTTGTTCATCTCTTGCGCGGATCCGCCCTGACCCAGGTGATCGCTTCGGCCGTTCGGTTTCGCATTCCCGATCTGACGTGCGATCGAACCGTGACCGTCGCCGAGCTGACTGCGCTTACCGGGATCGACGAATCCGTCCTGCCGCGCTATCTGCGCACCCTGGAAGCTCTCAATCTGATTGAGGAAACAAGCCGCGGGACGTATACCGGCACCACCCTTGCCAAGTTGCTGCGCCGTGACGCCGGCCCCCTATATGGGCAGGCCCTAATGTCGGGAACCGAGTATTACGATGCATGGGCTCAACTAGATCAGTGTCTTACGGATGGCGTTTCAGGCCTTGAACGAAGCGCCGGAACAACGCTGTGGGATCGGCTGCTTCAACAACCCGACTCTGCTGCGTCATTCGCGCGAACAATGGGATGGAACTCTCGCCGTGCGTTGGCTGAGGTCAGTGTTTTCTATGAATTTCCCAATATAGGACTGATTGCAGACCTTGGTGCTGGTGACGGTTCCTTCCTCGCTGGCATCCTTGAAGGTCGAACAGCGCTTCGCGGGATTGCACTCGAGCATCCCGCGATGGTCGAGCACACGCGACGCACGGTCAGAGCAACTGGCCTGGCTGACCGATGCGATGTAGTTGAAGGGGATATCCTTCGGGGCGATTTACCGACCGCAGACCTGTACATCTTGAAATCCGTGCTTCACAACTGGAACGACGACAGTGCGCGGATGATTCTCAGCCACTGCCGTCGAGTCATGCAGCCTCACAGCAAGCTGTTGATCATCGAGAGAGGCTTCGACGACAGCGATCCGCTGGCTTCGGGGATCCGAGACCTTACGATGCTTGTACTGTTTGGCGGGCGAGATCGCACAGCGGACGAATGTTCAACGCTCCTGCGATCGGCAGACTTTGCATCGACTGAGATCAGGGCCGGCGCCGCCGGATATTTCGCAGTGGAAGGTGCCCTGGCCTGAGGCGCTGAGACTTCAGTTCCTCAGTCTTACAGGAAGATACTCAAGGCAACGCAAGGTTGCTGTCCGGCGCCTCCTCGGTGTGCCAGCAAGTTCGATCGCTCGCGGCAGATTTGCAAGGCAGCTAAGGTACTCTGCGAGGGCTTGCTGTCCAACAAAGCCTCCGAGGCAAGCATGGGGACCCCATCCAAAACCCAGATGGCGGTTCGGTGATCGATCAAGAATCATTTCCGCGGGCCGGTCAAACTGTCTGGGGTCGCGATTCGCCGCTGCGAATAACGTCAGTACGACTTCGCCACGCTTGATCGGTACGCCACTGAGTTCCGTGTCGCGCGTCGTTACGCGGCTCGTCCCCTGCGCCGGCCCGGCGACTCGGACGATTTCTTCGACTGCAAGCGGAAGCACTGACCGATCACGCAGCTTCTCAAGAGCGTCGGGATTCCTGAGTAGAGCCAGCGTCGCGTTTCCTGTGGTCGCAAAGGTGGTGCTGTAGCCAGCATTAACAATGATGCCGATAGTGTTACGGATTACGTGCCTGGGGTATCCCAGACTGTCAGATCGCCCTTGCACCATCGCCAAAAGGCCTTGATCCGATCCAGGCTGAGACAACCAATCGTCAACAAGCTCATAGAGGCGTCGGCGCGCACTGTCGCCAGGCGCAGCTGTCGAGGGATCTAGACCTGCGTCCATGCGTCGAGCAATGGCCTCTGAGACAGCTGCAAACTCATCCAAGTTCGGCTCGCGAATGCCTAGCAGCTTGGAGACAACGAACATCCCGTATGGCGCGGCAATCTCCTTCTGGAACTCAAACTCACCTGACGGCTCCAATTCCTCGAGACGGTGTCGGATAATGTCGCAGCCTTGACGGCAGATCTCTGTGATCGGCTGCAATTTGATTGCGCTCATGAGAAAGTTGCGGAGCGCCGTTTGCTCGGGAGGGTCCATTGACTGGACGCTCTGTTTATCATCTGGAACGTCCTCGCCGGCGAGGCGAAAGTCGCGCGCATAGAGATCGCTGTTTGTTAAGACATAGCGGCAGTCCTCGTATCTAGCGACTACCCAACACTGCATCTGGGCGTGCCAATGAACAGGATGCTCCGCGAGTAGGTAGTCGTAGATCGGCTCGGGATTTTCGATGGTGTCGAGACCGAGAGGTTCGTAGACAGGCGGATTTGGCACGACACCTTCCTTAGAGGCAATACCTTGATTCACTTACCGCGAACGATACCTATGCAGGTGCCGGCGTGGCGAACAAGTGTCTTCTGTCAATGCGCTCGACGCAATACCCGTGCTTGCGGAGCCACGCGACTAGGCGCTCTTGCCTCCGGTGGTGTTCAACAACCAAAAGCGGGCGACACGTTGCCAGTGTTTCCAGCGATCCGGTTAGTGCCTCTTGCTCAAAGCCTTCGATGTCTAGCAGGATGACGTCCGGATCAGATGACTTGATCGCGCGAAAGTCATCAAGCGTGGTCACCGGCACAATGACGGTACTTTCCAGTGGGTCACAGGTGGCTGCCATGTGGTGGCGGCCATCAGAGGGCCCGGCCATCATCGGTCGCTCTCCCGAGCAGTCACCGACCGCACAATGGTGGGGCGATATGACGTCGGAGAGCCGAGGGTTACAAGCAATATTTCGAGCGAGTAGGCGATAGTTCTCCGCCCATCCCTCGAATGCGTGCACGTGTCCTTTACCGCGAAGCAGGCTAGCGATCATCAAGACGTGAATTCCCAAGTGTGCGCCTACGACGTAAACGGTCATCCCGGGCTCGATAACTTGCCTGAGCCACTGCGTGACGTTGGGTTCATACGCTCGATAGAAGACCTCTTTTCTCTTGACCATCAGACCGGATAGTTCAAAGCGGATTCCACGGTAGGGCCCGATGAGGCTGCGGCGAACGCTGCCTTCCCGCAAGTAGGCGCCGGCGATGATGTCAGCGATACGGTCGCATTCGTGTCCTGATCATTCTTGGTCGGGCGCGCCGATGTTCACGGCCGAGGCAGACCCAGATTCTCTCGAAGAGTGTCACCCTCATATCCGCTTCTAAATCGGCCTCGACGTCGCAACTCTGGCAATACCAGTTCCGCGAAGTCCTCTAGACCTCCAGGCAGCACTGCGGGCATAAGGTTGAAGCCGTCAGCGGCCTCGTGATCGAGCCATTCCTCGATCACATCGGCAATCGTCTGAGCGGTGCCAACGACTTGCAGATGACCGCGCCCGCCTGCAAACCGAAGGTAAGTTTGTCGCAGGCTTAGACCATCTCGACGCGCCGCGTCGAGAACCAGCGCCTGTCGGCCTCTGCTGCCGTCGGTTAGGGGCACTTCCGGTACTGGGCCATCTACGTCGTACTTAGAAAGGTCGACCCCACCGAGCAGAGAAGACAAGAACGCCAGCCCCGCCCTCGGATGAATCAGTTGCTGGAGTTCTGACAGATGCGCTTCTGCTTCCGCTTGGCTGCGACCGACAATTGGCACTATGCCGGGCAGCACGAGCAAGTCCTGCTCGCGACGTCCGTGGCGAGCTAGCCGACTCTTGACCGACCGATAGAAGGCCTGGGCACCCTGCAATGTTCGCTGCGCGGTGAAGACAACGTCCGCTGTTCTGGCCGCCAACTCCTGCCCGTCGTCGGATGACCCTGCCTGGACGCGGACCGGATATCCCTGAGGAGAGCGCGCAATGTTCAGTGGGCCGCGGACGCGAAAATCGCTGCCGACATGATTGAGCACGTGCAGCTTAGTGGGATCGAGTTGGCGACCCGTGTCCTTGTCTCTCAGAAACGCATCGTCAGCCCAACTATCCCAAAGGCCTGTGACAACGTCGATGAATTCGCCGGCCCGCCTGTAGCGCTTGTCGTGGTCGAGATGGTGCTCCTTCCCAAAGTTGGCTGCTTCGTTGGGGTTCGCCGACGTAACCAGATTCCAGCCTGCTCGACCAGATGACAAGTGGTCGAGAGATGCAAACTTGCGCGCGATGTGGTACGGCTCGTTGTACGTGGTGCTCGCGGTGCAGATGAGCCCAACACGAGTGGTCACAGCTGAAAGCGCGGACAGCAGCGTAATGGGCTCGAAGTGCCCAGCACGCGCGCCGTACTCGGCAGCTTCTGGAGTCTCTCGTGGCAAGTGAAATGCCGCAACATCAGCAAAGAAGATCGCATCGAGTGCCGCCGCCTCCGCACGCTGAGCGATGTCTTTGAAATGAGCGAAGCTATGGCCAGCATCGCGGGGGACGCTCGGATGTCGCCAAGCGGCCAGATGGTGACCGTTGGCCGTTACGAAGAGGATTAGCTTGGCTTGTTTCCTGTCGCCGGGCATGGTGGGTCGCTCACTTGAGAATCCGCGATTTAGCGCCCTGGCGTGCGGTCACGTAAATCCTTCGACATTTCGATCATGGTCGACACGAATCCTCTTTTGCCATTCATAGCAAGCATTTGCGTATTGTTGGAATGCACGGTCACAGAGATCTTCTCGGCCCCCTTGTCGCGAGCCCATTGCTCGCCTCGCGACATAAGTTCAGTTGCGATTCCAGAATTCCAGCAGTCTTCGTTTACCCACAGGGAGACTCTCCGCGCGCATGTCGCTTGATGCCTTCCGTCGTGATATCCGGAGTACTTGGCAACCTTCGGTCCACGCGGTTCGATCACCAACCAATGAAAGCCAACTAACTGCGCGTTAGGTGACTCCACCACCAAGAGGAGTGATTCCGATGATGCCTGAGAAGCGCTAATCGTCGCCTCGACGTTCTTTAAGCCTTCCGACGATACCTGCCAGCCTTTATCCCAGTAGCCGGGGCTTTCGCAGTACACGCGAGCTGCCCAAGCAATTTCGTCACGGCTCGCGAAGTCTAACGTCCGATATTTGAATGGCCCCATGAGCAATCACACGCTTCTCGAACGGTTCGCTGCTGCGGAGATCATCGCGCTAGGGCAGGTCATCAACGCATAATTCCTGGCCGTTCCAGAACGCGAATACTGCCCCCTGACGGACTCGAAGAGTAAATCCATTTAGCGGCGACAATTGTTCAGCCGCCGCGGTTGGGCCGAAGAGCCAAGCCATTGCTGGCATCAAGATCGAATAGTGGCTTACGCACACGCCATTCCCTCTGCCCAGCCTCTCAATAGCGACTGATAGGAGTATCGGGACAGCCTCCTCAGGCGCACGCATTCCAGGGAGTTTCGTCCCTTCAACGAGGGCCCGGACGACCCCCATGCTTCCTCGCGCCGCGAACTCCTTCACAGCGTCTTCCCGGGATTCGATCCACGGCCCGTGACGACCTAGCCTAGTATCGATTTCTGGATCCACGCCGAAGCATCGTGCGGTCACTTGGCAGCGCTTATAGGGACTCGTTGCCGCCCACGCCACGGGGGCGGGCAGTGCCAAGGCAAGTGCCGCAACCGCTGCGTAACCCTCAGGCGTCAGATCGACATCGGCGTAAGGATCGTCAGGAGGAATTGGCGGGCGATCCGCATGCCTCATGAAGAGCACAAACTGGTCGGCGGCGAGGGCCATAGCTGAGCTAAACGTAGCACGACGCAGGCCGAGCGCAGGGCGGCAGCCGTGTGGCTCGAGCACGTCACAGACGAACGGTACCGAACAGTACCGAGGGCTCTTCGGTGCGCCCGCTATGGGGACTGCTGATTTGGAGGCGGCGGGCACACTCCCAAAATTCACGGGATCGGGCAACGTGTCCCGCCGCCTCCAACATGTCTCCACGAATTGGGTCGATTTCTGGGGATTCCTGGGAACGTGAGTGGAGTCAACGAGCGGCGGCAAACACCGCCGTATCAACGCGTTAGCATCAGAAGTCGCGCGCCATCAGCAGTTTAGGAAATCTGCCGATTTTCGTTTCAACTCCCGCCGCCTCCAAAAATACCTCCACAAGTCAGGTCGAATTCTGAGGATTCCCAAAGACACCGGCCCGGCTCCCGGGTTCCGGCAGGTTCTACTTCCTGCCGCCCAGATCGAAGACGCCCGATCGGTCACCGGCTTTCAGATAATCCGTCAGGCATTTCCGCGAGCAGAACAGGCCCGCGTCCTCCATGTGCACGTTCGCCGTCAGGCTTTCGGCGTCCGCCGGCGTGACGTGCTGCCGGCGCACTTCCCACATGTCGTACGACTGGCCCTTCGGGAACGACTCCGCGCACTGCTTGCAACGCATGCTCATACCAACCTCATTTCGGTGCGGAGAGTTTAACGTCAACCGCCTTGGTTTCGCCCTCGCCGAGCGAGAACTTGGTGGCGAGGTCTTTCACCGAGGCCAGGAACTCCGCGTCCCCGGCCTGGCCGTCTTCGAGGACTTGCAGTGCCACGACCAGGTAGTCCTCCGACGGCGGCAACGCGGTCATGCGATACGTGCCCGCTTGATCCGGACGAGCCGCCTTGATGAACCGCGACTGAAACGCCCAGAGCTTCTCGTTGGCGGGGAACACCACCACGGTGGCGTCGAGCAACGGCTGGCCGCGCGAGTCGGTCACCTGGCCTGACAGCGTGCTCACCTTCTTGGTGAGCACCACCTGCACGCCGCCGACGGTCTGGCCCGCCGGGAACTCCGTGGGCACGTCGGTGATGTCCTGGCCGTTGAGGCCAACCGACTTGAGCACCCAGCCGGTCGGGGCGCCGACGCGGATCAGGCGCGTGTCGGTGAGGCCGCGCAGCTCGAAGCTCCAGTCGTCGCCGACGCGGCCGAGGCCGCCGCTGCCGATGCCCTGCACGTCGATGTTGACCGCGCGCGCCGCCACCTGGAGCTGCTGCGGGCGGAAGTCCAGCGGCTCGCCCGTGTCGCTGACCACGGTGCCCGTCACCACCGCCCCGGGCGAGGTGACCATCGTCAGGCCCGTCACATCCTCCGCGCCGACCACGAGATCCATCCTGGCCAGCTCGCCTTCGCCACCGCGACCGCCGGTTCGTGCCTGTACCTGGTAGCGGCCCGGGGCCACGTTGCCCACCTGGAACGCGCCGGTACGATCGGTGCGTCCGCCGTTGCCGCCCTGTTGCATCACGACGCCGCGTCCGCCCGCGGTGCCGCCTGGAACGAGCATCACCGTGCCGCCCGAGGCCGGCGCGCCGTCCGACGACATCACCGTGCCCGACACGCGCACCATCCGCGTGGCGATCAGGCCGAACGACACCGACGTGTTCTCCTGCGACACGGCCAGCGTGACGCGCGCGGCTTCGGCGATGTTCGGAGTGCCGGGATAGTAGGTGGCGGCATAGCCCGAGGTTTCGCCGGCGGGATCCGCCGCTTCAGTGCCGCCGGTGCGGAGCGTCGCGCTGACGAAGTACTCGCCGGGCGGCAAGCCGAACAGGCGGTAGTGTCCCTGGTCGTCGGTGGTGTCGCGCGAGTTCGATCCCGGCGCCGCGGTCAGTCGTCGCCCTCCGGCCGCGTAGCTGTAGCGCATGGCGATCACCGAGGCGTTGGCCACCGGTTCGCCGAACTCATCGGTGACGCGGCCGCCCAGCACGCTGCCGCGCGGCAGCGCGATCTGCAGCTTCTCGAGCGTCTGCCCATCCGCGAGCTCGATAGGCGTGCCAGATTCGGACGGACGCCGCTGGCCGTATTGCAGCGAGACGAACCCGCCCTTGCTGGCGGTCATGGTGTAACGGCCGGCGGGCAGTTCCTTGATTTCAAATCGGCCCTGCGCGTCGGTGGCCGCGAGCCGGCCCTCGCGCGCTTCGTTCGACACAATCCGCACCTGCGCGCGTCGGATCGGCGCGCCGTTGTCGGCGGCCACGATCTGTCCGCGCATCACGGCCGTGCCCCGGGGCGCATCCGCCCGCGGCGCATTCGCGCGGGCGGGGCCGCGCAGCTGGCCCTGCGCGCCGCCGGGTCCCCCGGCGCCACCCTGGGCCAGCAGTCCCACCGACGCCAGGCACGCCACCACCGCGACGAGAAGATGTTGCTTCACATCTACAGTCTACGAGCGAAGGGGGCGGCCCCGCTTACCGGCCGGCGGCGGCAAAGGCGTCCTTCATCTGCGAGTAGGTGGCCCACTGGGCCTTGCCGGACGCGACCAGCGGGTCGATTTCGTCCTGCAGCCACCGCTCGAGCGTGCGATCGCCGCCGTAGCTGTTCCCCTGCAATTCGCCGGGGTGCAGCGTCAGGTGGAACACATGCGTCACCGACGGCTTCGACGCCACCATCGACAACGATCCGCTGAGTCCGTCGGTCCAGTAGTCCTGCAGCGCCCGGGCCGGGTCGGCCGCGGCGTTGATCTCGTCTTCGTGCATGGCCTTCGGCTCGATCGCGCCGGTCGGCAGGTAGACGACGGCGGCGTTGGCGTTGTGGCGCAGGAACGCTCTCATGGTCGCTTCGCTGGGCCCGCCCGATGGCCGCCACGGCGTCGTTACCTGCAGTCGCGGGTCGGCATCCTGCGTGCGCGGGTTCTTCCAGTCGCTCATCACGTCGAGGCCGACGGCGGCCGCGGCCTCGAGCACGTGCGGATACAGGTTGCCGCCGCTGAACATGCGCACGCGCTCCACGCCCAGGGCGCGGATCGTCGCGAGCTGGCTCCCCATCACCTCGATCCAGCGCTCCACCGCCAGGTCTTCGCTGTCGGATCCGAGATGCGCGTCTTCGTGGAAGTGGAAGGCGATCTCGTGACCGCGCGCGGCGAGCTCACCGATCACGTTGTCGCCGTACTTCACGCACGAGTCGGTGAACGGCGATTGCACCTGGATGGTGGCGCGGCCCCCGTGCGCTTCGATGGTGGCCATCAGCGAGCGCAGCAACTCCGCGTGCCGGCGGAAGTAGGCCTCATTGTCGTAGCTGCCGCTGCGGCCGGTGCTGACGATCACGCCATCCTCGAGGCCGAACGGCTCGACGTGAATGCCGATCCCGACCAACAAAGTGCCGGCCGAGCCTTGCTCGGCCCGGAGGGACGCCTCCCGGGCCGGTCCGGCGACGGCCAGCAGGCCGGCAATCAAGGAGACGGCAGCGAAACGATGGGCAATCTTGTGCGCGCGCATAACGTAGTCCCCTCCTGGGGATGAGCACTACGTCAGACCCGGTGCCCGGCCGAATGGTTACATCAAGGCTGCAGCTTCGACAACTTGATGTCGATCGCCTTGGCTTCGCCCTCGTTCAGCGTGAACGGCTTGGCCTCTTCCCTGGCCCGATCGAGGAAGTCCGGGTCGCCGCCCTGTCCCTGCTCGAGGTTCTGGACCGCGATGATCAGATAGTCCTCGCCCGGAGGCAGCGCCTTGATGGCGTAGCGGCCCTGGGTGTCGGGCCGCAGCGTCCGAAGGTAGCGCGACTGGCTGGTCCAGCGCTCGCGATTGACCGGGAAGATGACCACGCTCGCGTCAACGACGGGACGATTGCGGTCGTCGGTGACGAGACCGGAGAGGTCCGTGGCCTTCCTGGTGAGCACGATCTCGATGCCTTCGACCGCACGGCCGGGGACGAAGTCAATGCCGGTATCGGTCACCTCGTTGCCGCCCTGGAAGACACCCTTGACGTACCACCCTCCCGTCACGAAGGCGCGAATCAGGCGGCGGTCCGACAGCCCGGACATCGTGAACGTGAAGTCGTCGTTGACCTTGGTCTGCGGCATGCCTCCCGCCATCACCATCGGTTCGGCGGTCGTGGCCGAGACCTGGACCTCGCCGGGACGGAACGTGGGCGCCGCGCCGTCATCGGTGGTGATGACGCCGTGAGCGGTGGCGCCAACCGACGTCGTGACCAGGACGTTGTCGATGTCGTCGTTGCCGACCGTGATCGGGACGATGGCGAATTCAGCCGTCGCGTCGGGCATCCCGTTGGGACGGGCCTGGAGGTTGTAGCGGCCGGGCGGCACGTTCGTGAACTCGAACGAGCCGTCCGAGCGCACCATGGCGTTGCTCATGTTCATCATCATGGACATCTGCGCGGGATCGCCCGGCGACAACATCAACATCATTCGCGGCACCGGCTCGCCGCGGGAGTTCATCGCGCGTCCGCGCACGCGCGCCATCCGTGCCACGATCATCGCGAAGTTCGCGCCGGTCATCTCCTGGCCGGCCTTCAGCGGGATCCGCGTCGCCTCGCCGATGTTCGGTGTGCCGGGATAGTAGGTGGGCGCGAAGCCATCGGCCTCGGTGTTGTTGCCACCGGTCACTATGATCATGCTGCGGCTGACGGCGCTGACGTAGTAGTCGCCGGGCGGCAGGCCGAACAACCGGAACCCGCCCTGGTCGTCGGTGCGATCGTTCGAGCCCTCGGCGCCCGCCGGCATCAAGCGCCGGCCGCCCCCCATGAACACGTAGCGCACGGCAGTGACTTGCGTGCCCGACACCGGCTCGCCGCCATCGTCCAGGATGCGGCCGGCAATGACGCCGCCGCGCGCGAGCGAGAAGTTCACCTTTTCCGCCGTTTGCGCGTCGACCAGCTCGATGGGCGTGCCTTGTTCGCCGGGCCGGCGCTGGCCGTACTGGCCCGTGACGAAACCGCCCTTCTGCGCCATCAGGCTGTAGCGTCCGGCCGGCAGTTCCTTGATTTCAAAGCGTCCTTCGCCGTCGGTGCTCGTGACACCGCCGCCTCCGCTGGCGTCCATGGCCATCGCGCGAACCTGCGCGCGGCGGACCGGCGCACCGGTCACGGCCGCGACCACGGTGCCACGGATGATCGCGGTGCCCTTAGGCGGCGGTTCACCCGGCCGCGTCGGCCGCGCCGGCATGCGGGTGGGTTGCCCCGGCGCCGGCTGCCCGGGCTGAGCCGTCTGTCCTGGTGCCGTGGGTTGCGGCGCTTGAGCCAAAAGGGCTGTTCCAGCAGCGATGGTGAGGACGAATACGAGATAACGCATCGGCTTCTCCGTGTCCCGACCTGTCCTGAGCGAGCGGGTGCGATGGCGGTCGCGATCGCACCCGCGAGTCGAAGGACTCCCGACTCCCGGATTAGGACGTGTTTGTAGAACGGTTTGTTTGGAGGGTCAAGCCAGTTCGCGTGCAATCACCGCGGCGGCATTTGCCCCTGAGCCCCCAGTGAGGCCGGTGCCGGGATGCGAACCGGAGCTGCACAGGAAAAGACCGCGCACCGGCGTGCGATGGTCGCCGAATCCCAGCAGCGGACGCATCGTGAAGAACTGGTCGAGCGACAACTCGCCGTGGAAGATCTGGCCGCCGGTCAGTCCCCAACCGCGCTCGAGGTCCAGGGGCGTGAGCACCTGCCGGGCGACGACCGACGACGAGAAGCCCGGCGCGTAGTGCTCGATCGTCGAGGAGACGATGTCGCCGAAAGCCTCGCGCTCGGCGTCCCAATTACTGTCTCGCAACTGGTAGGGCGCGAACTGCGCGTAGGCCGACAGCACGTGCGCGCCCTTGGGCGCGAGCCCGGGGTTGTCGATCGACGGGATGGTGAACTCGACCCACGGATGCGTCGAGTAGCGGCCGTACTTGGCGTGATCGAACGCACGCTCGAGGTAGTCGAGGTCCGGCGCCAGGCGGACCCGCCCCGACAGCATTTCCCGCGTGGCGCCCGTGAACGACGGCAGGGAAGACAGCGCGAAGTTCACCTTGGCCAGCGTGCCGCGCGAACGATAGTTCGTGATGCGCCACAGGAACTCCGGCGGCAGGTGGTCGGCTCCGCACAACGTCAGGAGCGTGCGCTTCGGATCGACGCCAGACACCACCGAGCGCGCCTCGATGTGCTCGCCTCCGGCCAGTGTCACGCCGGTGGCGCGATCGTCGGCCACGTCGATTCTCGCGACCGCCACCCCGGTCCTGATCTCCACGCCGTAGCGCTCCGCCGCGCGCCGCAACGCGCTCGCGAACGCCGCCGGCCCGCCGGCCACCACCTGCCCGCCCGGCCACGCCAGCGACCGGTTGGCGGCCGCCAGCAGCAATTGTAGGCCGCTGCCCGCGGACCACGGCCCCAGCATCGCGCCGAAAATGCCATCCGCGGCCAGCGTGGCGCGCAGCAACTCGGTCTCCACCGACTCGCTCACCAGGTCGGCCACCGCCATCGGCCCCCATCGCAGCAGGCGCCACTGGTCGGCCTTGGGCAGCCCGCGGAACGCCGACAGCGTGTGCATCAGCGCGAAGATGTCGCGCGCGTTCGGCGCGTCGATTGACGGCGGCGCGGCCTGAAACAGCGATCCGATCAATCCGCCGAGGCGGCCAAGCGACTGGTGAAACGCCGGCCACGCGCGCGCGTCATTCGCCGACCACGCGCCGAGGCCCTCCGCCGTCCGGCGCGCGTCGTTCCAGACCACCAGCGCGCGGCCATCCGGCGACAGGGTGCTGACCTCGATCGCGGTGTCGAGAAACCGCAGGCCGTGGAGGAAGAGCTGCAAGCCTTCGACGACGTCGCGGCGGACCGGTGCGGTGGCATGCGCCAGCGTGGGGACGCGGAAGCCCGGAGCGATCTCGCTCTCGGCGGCGCAGCCGCCAACCTCGTCGCGCTGCTCGACCAGCAGCGTGCGCACGCCCGCCTTGCCGAGCAGCGCGGCGCAGGTCAGCCCGTTCACGCCGCCGCCAATGACAATGGCGTCGTAGCGCGTGGTCACCGCGACACCTGTTTCAGGATCTGTGTGGCAGCGTTTCTTCCCGGCGCGCCCATGATGCCGCCGCCGGGGTGCGTGGCCGACCCGCACATGTAGAGGCGATCGATCGGCGTCGCGTACTGCGCGTAGCCCGGCACCGGCCGGAGGAAGAACAACTGCTCGAGCGTCAGCTCGCCCTGGAAGATGTTGCCCTCGGTGAGGCCGAACTCGCGTTCGATGTCGAGTGGCGTCAGCACCTGCCGGTGCAGGATGATGTCCTTGATGTTGGGGGCATACTCCGCGATGGTGTCGATCACGGCATCGCCGAACGCCTCGCGCTGGCGGTCGTCCCACACGCCGTCCTTCAGGTGATACGGCGCGTACTGCACGAAGCACGACATCACGTGCTTGCCCGGCGGCGCCACCGACGGATCGGTCAGCGACGGGATCACCAAGTCCATGTACGGGCGGCTCGAAAACCTCCCGTACTTCGCATCGTCGTAGGCGCGCTCCATGTAATCCACGCTGGGGGAGATCGAGATGGCGCCGCGCAAGTGCGGGCCCGGCCCAGGCAGGCAGGTGAAGTTGGGGAGCGCGTCGAGGGCCAGGTTCACCTTGCCGGACGATCCCCGGTACTTGTACCGCTTCACGCCTTCGACGAACTCGGGTGGCAGGTCGCGCTCGTCCATGAACTTCAGGAAGGTGAGGTTCGGGTCAACGCTCGAGACCACGACCTTGGCGTGAATCTCGTCGCCGTTGGCCAGCGCGACACCGGTGGCCCGTCCGTTCTTCGAGAGAATCTGCGCGACCGCGGCGTCGGTGCGAATCTCGGCGCCGAATTCGCACGCCGCCGCGGCAATGGCATTCGAGACCGCACCGGTCCCGCCGCGCGAGAGGCCCCACGACCGGAACGCGCCGTCGATTTCGCCCATGTAGTGATGCAGCAGCACATAAGCCGTGCCGGGCGAGCGCACGCCGAGAAAAGTCCCGATGATCCCCGACGCCGACATCGTCGCCTTGAGCACGTCGGTCTCGAACCACTGATCCAGGAAGTCCACCGCGCTCATGGTGAGTAACTGGACCTGGTTCACCTTGTCGTGGAACCGCATGTCGCGGAAGCGCTTGCCCATGCCGAGCAGCTCGAGCAGTCCGCGCGGATCGAGCGAAGTCGGATCCGGCGGCAGCATGCCCATGATCGGCTTGGCGAAGCGGCCCATTTCGACCATGGCCTTGCCGTACTCGTCGTAGGCCTCGGCGTCGAGGCGCGAGTGGCGGGCGATGTCGCGGCGGGTCTTGTCGTGATCGTTGACGCGCCACAGGTAGTCGCCGTTCGGCATCGGCGTCATGGTGCCGTCGAGCGGCAGCAGCTCCATGCCGTGGCGCGGCAGGTCGAGCTCGCGGATGATCTCCGGCCGGAGCAGGGACACCACATAGGAGCAGACCGAGAACTTGAAGCCGGGGAACACTTCCTCGGTCACGGCGGCGCCGCCGACGACGTGCCGGCGCTCGAGCACCAGCACCTTGCGGCCGGCCCGGGCGAGGTAGGCGGCGCAGGTCAGGCCGTTGTGTCCGCCGCCAATCACGATTGCGTCGTATTTCACAGTATTGTTTTGCCTCGCTCCACCCGGCGGCCCGGCTCCGCAGGCCCGCCCGAAAGTATACTTTCGTCGTGCCTGTCGGTTCCGCCTTCCACGCCCGCACCATCGAGTTGTGCGAAAGCCTGAATTACCGCGATTGGGCGGGCTACTACGCGGTCAGCGCCTACGAGACCCACTACGAGCACGAATACAACGCCCTCCGCAACGCCTGCGGGATGATCGATATCTCTCCGCTGTTCAAGTACCGCGTCTCGGGCAATGACGCCGTCCGCCTGGTGAACCGCGTAATCACCAGGGATGCGTCGAAGATGGCGGTGGGGCAGGTCTACTACACGCCGTGGTGTGATGACGAGGGCAAGGTCATCGATGATGGCACGGTGACCCGGGTCGGGGAGCAGTCGTTCCGGTGGACCGCGGCGGACCCCAGCCTGCGCTGGCTGACGCGGAACGCCTCAGGCCTCGACGTCCAGGTCGAAGACGTGTCGGAACAAGTCGCCGCACTGGCGCTGCAGGGGCCGACCTCGGCGCGGCTGCTGCGGCAGGTGAGCACGGCCAACCTCGACAGCCTCCGCTACTTCCGCGCGACCAGCGGCACGATTGCCGGTGTGCCGGTGGACATCTCGCGCACCGGCTACACGGGCGATCTCGGCTACGAAATCTGGATGCCGTGGGACGCCGCGTTGCGGGTATGGGACGCCATCGTGTCGGCCGGCGCCGCGTTCGACCTGCATCCAGTGGGCATGCTCGCCTTGGACATCGCCCGCATCGAGGCGGGGCTGCTGCTGATCGACGTCGATTTCCACGGCAGCCGCAAGGCTTTGATCGAGTCGCACAAGTACTCGCCGTTCGAGCTCGGCATGGCGCGCCTCGTCGACATGAAGAAGGGCCCGTTCATCGGCCGCCAGCCGCTGGCCGAAGAGGCGTGGCGCGGCCACCCGCGGCAGATCGTTGGCCTGGCGATCGACTGGACCGACGTCGAGAAGCTGTTCGAAGCGGTCGGCCTGCCGCCCACGGCTCCTGCCGGCACCTCGCGCGTCGCCGTGCCGGTCTACAAGGGCAGCACGCAGGTCGGGCGCGCGACCTCGACCACGTGGTCGCCGATCCTGAAGCAGCTGATTGCGCTCGCCACCATCGACGCGCCCCACTTCGCCGTGGGGACGCGCCTCGAAATGGAAGTGACGGTGAATGCCGTCCGGCATCGTGCCAGGGCCACCGTAGTCCCCACTCCGTTCTTCAATCCGGCTCGAAAGACCGGGTCCGCCTGAAGGCGGACCCCACAAAATGTGGCGTCCGGCTTCTCGGGCACCGAAGCCTTGGCGAAGGTGGCCAGCCGGACTACTTGCCGAGTCTCGCCTTGCGGGCAGCGATGAACGACTGGACCCCCAGCGCGACGTAGACGATCAGCAGCACGGCCATGATGGCCTGCGAGATGAACGCCGGCCGCATGACATCGCCGCCGTTCAGCATCGCCGGCACCGCGCGGCCCAGTGACGCGAGCGCGCCGATCAGGCCGACCGAGACCGCCGCATGCATCGCATGCTTCCGCATGGCCTCCTTGCGAGCGACGAGCGCGCACATCACGAACACCGCGCCGAAGATGGCCGGAATCAGCGCGGTCACGCTCGTGCGCCCGGTGCCAACGTAGCTGGCCACGCCCAGCACGATTAAAATCAATCCAAACAGCCGCGTCGTCGAGGGCATTACTTCTCCGCCTTTACTGGGTTTTCGAGCGTGCCGATGCTCTCGATCGTGCACGTGGACGTGTCGCCGTCCTTGAAGTAGATGGGCGTGCCGCGCGCGGTGCCGACGCCCGCCGGGCTGCCCGACGAGATCATGTCGCCCGGCCGCAGCGTCAGCATGTGCGACGCGTACTCGACCAGCTCGTAGACGTTGTGCGTCATGCGATCGGTGTTCGAGTCCTGCATCACCTTGCCGCTCAGCGAGAACTTGATTGCCAGCTTCTGCGGATTCGGCACGAACTGCCGCGGGACCACGTAGGGGCCCATGGGGTAGAAGGTGTCGTGGCTCTTGCCGAGCATCCAGTCGGAGCCGTGGCGCCCGTCGGCGCGGCCGCCGCGGTCAGAGACGTCGTTGTCGAGGGTGTAGCCGAAGATGTACTCCGCTGCGTTCTCGGCCTTCACGTTCTTGGCGGTCTTGCCGATCACGATGTTGAGCTCGCACTCCCAGTCGATCTGCGTGCGGCCCTTCGGCAGGATGATGGGGTCGCCGTGGCCGGTGATCGAACTGGATGCCTTGATGAAGTAGTAGGGGTTCTGGCGCGGATCGCCCGGCTTGCGGTTCCAGTAAGCGGGTATGCCGAGGGCCACTTTCGGATCCACCTTGTCGGCGCTGGCGGCGCTGGTGGCGACGCCGGTCATCTCGATGCCGTGCTCGCTGTAGTTGACGGCGGCGTTGAGCAGCACCGACGGGTCCGGAATCGGCGGCAGCGACTTCACCTCCGAGACCTTCATCGAGAAGGCGGGCGCCTTGGCCGCGGACGACGCCGCCAGCGCGGCGAGGCGCGTGCCGGTGTTGGCATCCCATCCGGCGATGAGCTGCTTCAGCGTGGCCGGCGCCCCGACATTCGCGCGCGACAGGTCGATGACGACCGTGTCGTTCTGGATCACCATCCCGACAAACGACCGCGTGCCCTGCCGGAACATGCCCAGCTTGTAGGGCGTCGCACTTTGCGCGTCTGTGACCGCCACCCCGACGATGGCGGACAGGACCGCGGCGAGCAACCCGGCGTACAGTGTCTTCATTGATGCCTCCATGGCGGAGCCCATAATACCCCGCGCGATTCTCACGGGGAGGCATACCTTGACGGGGGTGTCTCCCGACTCGCGGTGCCCTCCCGACCCGAGGTGCCCTCCCGACCAGTGGTGCCCTCCCGTCAAGTAACATTGGCGCGATGAAGATCGCGCTCATCCAGCAACACGCCACCAAAGACAAGACCGCGAACGTCGCCCGCGGCCTCGCCGCCCTCGACGAGGCGGCCAGGAACGGCGCGCGGCTGGCGTGTTTTGCCGAGCTGGCGTTCGAGTGGTTTTACCCGCAGCGCCCGGCCGAAACCGGGTTCCGCGAGCTGGCCGAACCGCTTGACGGTCCCACCGTGAAGGCGTTCCAGCAGAAGGCCCGCGAGCTCGGCATGGTGGTGGTGATCAACCTCTACGAGCGCGAGGGCCACAAGACCTTCGACAGCTCGCCGGTGATCGACGCCGACGGCACGCTGCTCGGCGTGACCCGGATGGTCCACATCACCGAGTACCCGTGCTTCCACGAGCAGGGCTACTACACGCCGGGCGACCAGGGCGCGCCGGTGTTCGAGACCAAGGCCGGCACCATCGGCGTGGCGATCTGCTACGACCGCCACTTCCCCGAATATATGCGCGCGCTCGCGGTCAACGGCGCTGACCTGGTGATTGTTCCGCAGGCCGGGACGCTGGGGGAATGGCCCGACGGCCTGTACGAGGCCGAGATGCGAGTCGCCGCCTTCCAGAACGGCTACTTCACCGCGCTCTGCAATCGGGTGGGGAAAGAAGACTGCCTCGAGTTCGGCGGGGAGTCGTTCGTCTGCGGACCGGATGGCGAGGTGCTGGCCCGCGCCCCCAAGAGCGAAGACGCCATCCTCTATGCGGACGTCGACCTGGCGTCGGCGAACAACTCAAACGCCCGCCGGTTGTTCCTGAAGCACCGCCGCCCCGAACTCTACGGCGACTGGGTCAATAAGAAATAACAGGAGATCAGGAGATCAGGAGAAAACCAAGTCTTCTTCTGATCTTCTAATCTCCTGTTCAGGATCCGCGCGTATATTCGGTCCATCTCCGTGCCGAACCATGCCGGATCGGTGTACGCTCCGGAGTCCAGCGTGGTGCGCGCACCGTGCGGAGAATTGGTGCTCATTCGGCAATCATGGCACGTCGCGGCCTCATAGATTATCGCGGGCGCTCGCTGATCACGGGCGCGATCGGCGTGCTTGCGCTCGTCGCCTTGTCGCTCGTTCCGGCGCACTCGCAACCCTCGGCGACCGAACGGATCTCGGCCGTCCGCCAGCGCACGTCATGGACGCCGTCGCCTGGGCTCGTGCGCGTGCGCGCCACCGTCACCCTGCGCGACGAGCAGCGGCACCTGCTGTTCGTGCAGGACGCCACCGGCGGCATGTTCGTGACGCTGGCGCCCCGGGCGCCGGCCCTGGCGCAGGGGCAAGTCGTGGAGCTGTCGGGCACCGCCGTGACGACATCCCGCGGGCCCAGCATCATCAACGCCATCGCCACCATTGCCGGCACTGCCGCGGTGCCGGCGTCCCAACCGTTGTCGGCCGCCGCCGGCCGCCTAATGGCGGCCGATGCCCGGCTGGTCGCCGCCGACGGCGTGGTGCGCAAGCTGCAGGCGGTGGGCGCGGGCGTCGAGGTCACGCTGCGTACCCCAGAGGGCACCTTCACGCTGCTGCAGCCTGACGGCACTCGCCTCGAACAGACACCGGTCGATTCGGTCGTGCGCGTGGAAGGCGTGCTCTCGCACTTGATGGCGCAGGATCGATCGCTCCAGCGCCGCGAGTTGCTGGCGGTGTCGCCGGCCCGGCTCATCGACACGCCGCCGGCCGACCCGTACGCCCCCGCCGAGATCAGCGTCGCGGACCTCCGCCGGCAGCCGCCCGGTAACGAACTGACTCGGCGCGCCAGGGTGAGCGGCATCGTCACGCGCCAGCGCGCCGGCCGCTCGCTGCACGTGAGGACGGCGACGCAGCCGATTCGCATCGAGTCGGATCAGGACTCCACGGTGATGCCGGGCGATCGCGTCGAGGCGGTCGGCTTTCCCGAAGTCGACGGCTACTCGCCGTTCCTCGCCGACGCGATCTTCCGCCGCGTCGAATCAGGCCCGCCGCCCCTGGCGGTGGCGTCCACCCTGAACGAGCTGATGGATGGCACCCGCGACGCCGAGTTGGTGCGGGCCGAGGGTGTTCTGCTCGACAGCGAGGCCGGCCGCGACGAGCACACGCTGGTGATTCAGGACGGCGACGTGATCTTCAACGCCACCTTGTTGCGCGCCCAGGCGGCGGAGCTGCCGCCCGGGTTGCGCCCCGGCCGGCGCGTCCAGCTCACCGGCATCTGCACCGTGATCGTGGACAGCGAGCGCGCGCCCCGCGCCTTTCGCCTGCAACTCCGCGACGCCGCCGATGTGACCGTGCTGTCACCCACGCCGTTGATGCCGTTCGCCTCGCGTATTCCCTGGTGGGCGTGGATCAGCGTGGCGCTGGCCGCCGCGGCCGCGGGCCTGGCCGGCGTCGCCTTTCGCAGCGGGCGGGAAAAGGAGCAGACCATCCGCCGCCAGTTGGCGCGGGAATCGGCGTTGAAGGCCCGCTTCGACGACCTCTTCGAGCGCTCCAGCGAAATCATGATCGTCCACGACCGGCGGGGCCGCGTCTCCACGCTGAATCGCGCCGGCGAGCAGGCCACCGGCTATTCGCGGGAAGAGCTGCGGATGCTCGACCCCAACTGGATCTTCGGGTCCGACTACCTCGACGCCATCACGCACATGCTCGAGGAAGGCGCCGACAGCACGCCGCGCGCCTTCCGGTCCGAGCTGGTGCCGCGCAAGGGCGCCCGCATCCCGATTGACGTGCACGCCCGCGTCCTGGTGGGCGACGGCAAGGTGGTGGGCGTCACCTCCATCGCCCGCGACCTCAGCGAGCGCGACCGGCTCGAGAACGAACTGCGCCAGGCGCAGAAAATGGAAGCGGTCGGCCGTCTCGCCACCGGCATTGCCCATGACTTCAACAACCTGATCACCGTCCTGCTCGGCTACAGCGACGAGCTGATCGAGCAGGTGCCGGCCGACTCCGACTGGCAGCGGTCGGCCATCGAGATCCGCCGCGCCGCGGAACGCGCCTCGGGCCTGACCCAGCAGCTGCTGTCGTTCAGCCGCCGCCAGGCCGCGGTGGCGCACACCATCGACATCAACCAGGTCGTCGTCAACATGGAAGACATGGTCCGGCGCCTGCTCGGCCCCGAGATCCGCCTCGAGTTTTCCCTCGAGCCGCACCTGGCGAACATTCGCGCCGACGATGCGCAGATCGGGCAGGTGGTGATGAACCTCGTGGTGAACGCCCGCGATGCCATGCCGAAGGGCGGCACCTTGACAATCGAAACCGCCAACGTCGAATTGGGGGCGGAGAACCTCGACGTCATCCCCGGCCCGCACGTCAGCCTGTGCGTGCGCGACACCGGCGTCGGCATGGCGGCGCACGTCCGCGACCGGCTCTTCGAGCCGTTCTTCACCACCAAGGATTCCGGCCAGGGCACCGGCCTGGGCCTGTCGATGGTGCAGGGAATCGTCCGCCAGGCCGGCGGTCACGTCGTGGTCGAGAGCGTGCCGGGCGCGGGCACCGTGTTTTACGTCTACTTCCCGAGGATTGCCGAGGAGTCACAGGCGCCGCTGATTCCGCCGCTGGCCGCGCCGAGCATGGCGGCGGTGAAGGGAGAGGGCGTCGTCCTGCTCGCCGAGGACGATCGCTCGGTGCGCCGGCTCGTGGTCACGGAGCTCGGCCGCCGCGGCTTCACGGTGCTGGATGCGGAAGACGGCCGCGCCGCGCTCGAGTTGTTCACGCAGCACAAGGACTCCGTCGACATCCTCGTCACCGACGTCGTCATGCCCCGCATGAACGGCGCCGACCTCGCGAAAGAAGTGGAGAAGCTGCGACCCGGCCTGAAGGTATTGTTCATCTCCGGCCATCCCGAACGCGCGGGCTCTGGCGTCGACCCCACGGGAGTCACCAACTTGCTGATGAAACCGTTCACTGCCGACACCCTGGCCGCGCGCATCAAGGAAATGCTGACGGGAAAGAAGGAGTCCGATGGCTGGCTCTCCTGAGTCGCCGGCGCTCCGCCGCGCCCTGGGCCGGTGGGACCTCACCGCCATCGGCGTGAACCAGGTGATTGGCAGCGCCATCTTCCTGCTGCCCGCCGACGTGGCGCGGCTGGTCGGTCCGTGGGGCCCGCTGGCGTTCCTGGGAGTGGGGCTGTTGTCGCTGTCGATCGCACTGTGCTTCGCCGAGGTGGGCAGCCGGTTCGACAAGACCGGTGGACCGTACCTGCCCGCGCGCGCCGCCTTCGGCCGCTTCATCGGCTTCGAAGTGGGCTGGATGATGTGGTTCACGCGCGTCACCAGCCAGGCGTCGGTGGCCAACGGGCTGGCGCTGGCACTGGCGTTCTACTGGCCCTCGCTGGCGACCGGCGTGCCGAGGGCCTCGCTGATCGCGGCACTGACCATCGCCTTGACCTGGATCAACGTCCGCGGCGTCAAGCAGTCGTCGTGGGTGGTGAACGCGCTCACCATCGGCAAGCTGGCGCCGCTCGCCATCTTCATCATCTTTGGCCTCTGGTATGTGGATCCCGCGCGGTTCGCCGAGATGCCGGCCGTCTCGCAGCAGCAACTGTCGAGCGCGCTGATCCTGTTGATCTTTGCGTATGGCGGCTACGAGGTGACCGGCGTGCTGGCCGGCGAAGCGGCCAACCCGCGCAAGGACGTGCCGTTCGCGTTCGTGGCCACGCTGATCACGGTGTCGATCGTGCTGTTCCTGACCTCGGTGGTGGCCACTGGCGTGCTCCCGGATCTGGGCGCCAGCCGCACGCCGCTGGCTGACGGCGCCGCGCTGTTTCTCGGCGCGTCCGGCGCGCTCCTGATTTCCATTGGATCGGCGATCTCGATGACCGGCAACAACATGGGCCAGATCCTGAACGGGTCGCGCACCATCTTCGCGCTGGCCGAGAACGGCGACCTGCCGAAGTGGTTCGCGAGGGTGCACCCGGCCTACCAGACGCCGGCCAACGCGGTCCTGTTTACCGCGGTGATCGCGCTGACGCTGGCGCTCACGGGTTCGTTTGTCGCCCTCGCCGCGGTCAGCGCCATCGCGCGCCTGGTGATGTACCTCGCGGTGTGCGCTGCGACGCTGGTGCTGCGCAAGCACGATCGCGAAATCGCCGCGCAGGTAGGCGCGCATTTCAGCGATGTCGATGGGGCTGTCGGTCCGGCGAAGTTCACCGTGCCGCTCGGCCCGGTGGTGCCGGTGTTCGCGTCGATCGTGGCGCTGGGGATTCTCGCCGGCGCCAGCCAGGCGCAACTGACGGCCGGCGCCGGGGCGCTCGCCGCCGGCGCCGTGCTGTTTTTCGTGGCGACGCGCTTGAAGATGTAGCTGCTACTCCACCGCGTAACCCATTGCGAGCGCGTTCTCCCGGACTCGTCGATCCCTGCTCACTACCGCGACAAACTGCGGTGTCTCGCCCAGTTGTTCTACCGTGGCCAGGTGAATGGCGTCGAGCGTTCGCACGGGCTCGACCGCGAACGGCCGCGCCGCCCGCGCCAGCACGGACTCCGAAATATCCGCGATCTCACAACTGCGCTCGAAGCGGCGAAGCCGGCGCAACAACGCGCGCTCTTCATCGACAGTGAGACGCCCGTCAAGGCGGGCCTTCAGCAATGCCCGGGCCGCTTCGGCGAAGGTGAGCGCCGACGCGAACCGCAGCCCCTCGCCCATGATCGCCAATCTCGCGTTGCGGTCCTCGTCGAGCAGGGCTGCGACCAAGCCGCTGGTTTCGATATAGCGAAAGAGCACGCCACCGGCCGGCTGTTCGGCCTCGTCCAGAGCCCGACTCACCGGCCGGCGTTTCACCACTTATCTTCCCGAGTCCAGTCGATGAGCTCCTGCACCGTGCCCGAACGGAGTTTGATTCGGAGCCCATCATCTGGAAAAGGATCGCCGGCCTCGATGGCCGGCCTGATCGAGCCGGCCGCCACCAGTTCGTCGTGCCGGTTCCGGCGTTTCGCTCGCGGCTTGTCGCTTGGCGGCCCCAGTTCGGCGACGACGCGGCCATGGGCGGTCACGGAGATCCGTTTGCCCGCCTCGACCTGGCGAACGTAGTGACTAAGGTTGTTCCTCAGTTCGCGTATGCCAATCGGCTCCATGAGCCCATTGTAGCCACATGTAGCCACCACCGCAACGGGCGGGCCTACTCATCGAGCATGTGTGCCTTGCGCGTCGGCGACTCGGCGGCCACGAGCGGCTGGTTCAGGAACCGGACCAGCGGCGCCAGCGCCTTGAACGTCCACAGCAGGTTCTTGTAGAAGTCCCGCGACGTCGCATACGCGCCCGGCTCCTCGCGGAATGCCAGGAACTGCTTGTGCATCAGATACGGCGCGGCCTTGTGCGTCTTGTCGAATCCGCGCGGCACCCGCGTCAGCGTGTCTCCCTGCAGCCCGCCGATCTTCTGGAGGTTCGGCGCCTTGACGATGGCGTCGAACTGGCGGAGGTGGCCGGCGATGTGCTCGCGCAGCAGGTGCAGTTGCGACGTGTCCGGCCGGTAGGCGCCACCGCCAATCCACACGTAGTCGGGTCCGACCTCGAAGTAGAAGCTGGCGCCGTTCATGCGGCCGAGCGTGCGGTTGGGGAACGTCGCCGCCACGTTGGTCTTGAGCGGAGTCTGGTCGTCGCTGAACCGCGTATCGCGGAACGGCCGGAACATCGACACTTTCGGATCCGCCACCATCTCGGGCGCGAACGCTCGCAGGTCCACGGCCAGCCGCTCGACGATGGCGAGCATGGGCGCGCGGCAGTGGGCGTCGTACTGATCGCGGCGGGCATGGAACCACTCGCGTTCGTTGTTGCGCTTCAGGGACTTCAGGAACGACAGCGTCTTCGGAGTAAACATGCCTGCGCCTCTATAATGTCGTAGTGATCGACGATCTGAAAAGGATCCTGGGCGACCGCCTCTCCACGGCGGCGGCCGTGCGCGAACACCACAGCCACGGCGAGTCGTGGCACGCCGCCGGGCTTCCCGATGCCGTCGCCTATCCCACCTCCACCGACGAGGTCAGCGCCATCGTCAAGGTGTGCGCGCGGCATGGGAAGCCGGTGGTGGCGTTCGGCATGGGCAGTTCCCTGGAAGGGCACGTCAACGCGATTCACGGCGGCGTGTCGGTTGACCTCACCCGCATGACCCGCGTGCTGCGGCTCAGCCCCGACGACCTCGACATCACGGTCGAGGCCGGGCTGACCCGGCTGAAGCTGGACGCGCACTTGAAGAACTCCGGCCTGATGTTTCCGATCGATCCCGGCGCCGACGCCACCATCGGCGGCATGACGGCGACACGGGCCTCGGGCACAACGGCGGTGCGTTACGGCACCATGCGCGACAACGTGCTGGGCCTGACCGTGGTGCTGGCGGACGGCCGGGTCATCAAGACCGGCGGACGCGCCCGCAAGTCGTCGTCCGGATACGACCTGACGCGGCTGTTGGTCGGGTCGGAGGGGACGCTCGGGGTGATCACCGAGGTCACGCTGCGGCTTTACGGCAAGCCCGAGGCGGTGCGGGCGGCGGTGTGCCCGTTCGCGTCGATGGCCGGCGCCGCGGCCACGGTCATCCAGACCATCCAGCTCGGCATCCCGGTGGCCCGCATCGAGATCGTGGACGAAGCGCAACTCCGCGTCGTCAACGCCTACTCGAAGACCAATTATCCAATCGCGCCGACGCTGTTCTTCGAGTTTCACGGCATCAGCGACGTGATGGTGGACGAGCAGATCAAGGCGGTGGAGGAGATCGCGCGCGAGCAGGGCGCCCAGGGCTTCCAGTGGGCCTCGACGCTCGAAGACCGCGCCACGCTGTGGACGGCGCGGCACAACGCCTACTACGCCACCGTGGCCTCGCGCCCGGGCGCCCGGGCATGGACGACCGACATTTGCGTGCCCATCTCGCACCTCGCGGAGTGCATCCTCGAGACGCAGGCGGATCTGCGGGAGGCCGGCGTGGTGGCGCCCCTCGTCGGCCATGCCGGCGACGGCAACTTCCACCTGATCTTCATGCTCGACCCCGATGACCCGCGCGAGTTCGATCAGATCTCGCGGCTCAACGAGCGGCTGGTCGAGCGGTCGCTGAAGTTCGGCGGTACCTGCAGCGGCGAGCACGGCGTCGGCATCGGCAAATTGAAATACCTGGACCAGGAGCACGGGGCCTCGCTCGACGTGATGCGCGCCATCAAGCGCGCGCTGGACCCCAACAACCTGATGAATCCGGGTAAACTGATTCCTGACTAGTGGCCAAACGAACACCAGAACCCTCGCTCTTCGATCTTCCAGACGACGACAGTAACGGCGCACCTCCGGCCGGAGGGCGCCCGCCGATTTCTGGCGGGACCGGCGACGGCACCACCAACGTCGCGCTCCACGAGGCGGCGCAGTCGCGCTACCTGAACTACGCCCTGTCGGTGATCACCTCGCGGGCCTTGCCCGACGTGCGCGACGGCCTCAAGCCGGTGCAGCGCCGCATCCTCTACACGATGTGGCAGCAGAACCTGACCGCCGACGCCAAGCACCGCAAGTGCGCCAAGGTGGTGGGCGACGTGATGGGCAGCTTTCACCCGCACGGCGACAGCGCCATCTACGAGACCCTGGTCCGCATGGCGCAGTCGTTCTCGCTGCGCTATCCGCTGATCGACGGCTCCGGCAACTTCGGCTCGCTCGATGGCGACGGCGCCGCGGCCATGCGATATACCGAGTGCCGGCTCGCCCGCATTGCCGACGAAGTGCTGCAGGAGATCGAGCAGGAAACGGTCCCGTTCCGCCCGAGCTACGACGGCACCAAGACCGAGCCGGTGGTGCTGCCGTCGCGCGTGCCCAACCTGCTGATCAACGGCAGCACCGGCATCGCGGTGGGCATGGCCACCAACATCCCGCCGCACAACCTCAACGAGATCATCACCGCGCTGATCAAGCTGCTCGACAACCCCGACCTGACCACGCTGCAGTTGTGCCGGTGGGTGAAGGGCCCGGATTTTCCGACCGGCGGCCACATCCTCAATTCGCCCGACGAGCTGAAAGAGATCTACCGCACCGGCTCGGGCTCGGTCCGCATCCGCTCCACCTGGGAGGCCGGCCCGGCGACGCGGTCCGAGAAGAAGATCTACATCACCAGCATTCCTTACGCCGTCAACAAGTCCCAGCTGGTCGAGCAGATCGGCGACGTCGTCCTCGGCCGCAAGATGCCGCACTTGGTGGACGTTCGCGACGTCTCGACCGACGATGTCCGGATTGAGCTGGAGTTGAAGGCGGGCGCCGACGACAACCTGGTGATGGCTTACCTGTTCAAGCACACCTCGCTGCAAACCACGTTTGCCGTGAACATGACGTGCCTGGTGCCCACCGAAAACGCCGAGGCCGGCCGTCCCGAACGCCTTGACCTCAAGCAGATGCTCTGGCACTTCCTCCACTTCCGCCTGGAAGTGGTGACCGGCCGCCTCGAGCACGAGTTCGAACAGCTGCGCAAGCGCATGCACATCCTCGAGGGCTTCGAGAAGGTCTTCGACGCGCTCGACGAGATCATCAGGATCATCCGCAAGTCGGACGGCAAGGCCGACTCGGCGGAGAAGATCATGGCGCGGTTCTCGCTCGACGCCGAGCAGACCGACGCGATTCTCGAACTGAAGCTGTACCGGCTGGCGCGCCTCGAGATCCTGGTCATCCAGAAGGAACTGGAGGAGAAGCGCAAGCGCTCCCGCCAGATCGCCGGCCTGCTCAAGGACGAAGAGAGCCGCTGGAAGCTGGTGCGCTCCGAGCTGGAAGAGATCCAGGCGAAGTACGGCAACCCGAAGATCGATCCCCGCCGCTCGCGCATCGAGGAAGCGGAAGAGATCGAGTACTCCGCCGACGCCTTCATCGTCGAGGAAGACAACGTCGTGATCGTCTCACGCGACGGCTGGGTGAAGCGGCAGAAGGAAGTGAAAGACCTGGCCACCACGCGGTTGCGGGAAGGCGACGCGGTCCTGGCGGCGGTGGCCGGCAGCACCCGGGCCACCGTGGTGTTCTTCACCAACTTCGGCGTGGCCTACACCAGCCGCATCGTCGACGTGCCGGCCTCCACCGGCTACGGCGAGCCGGTGCAGAAGCTGTTCAAGTTCAAGGACGGCGAGCGCGTGATCGCGGCGTTCAGCCTCGACCCGCGCGTGGCGAAGAAGATCGAGGCGAAGAAGGAAGGCGACGTGCCGCCGGTGCATGCCGTGGCCATCACCAGCGACGGCTATGCCATGCGCTTCTCGCTCCAGGGGGTCGTCGACGCCAGCACGCGGTCCGGCCGCCGCTACGCGCGCACGGCCGAGGGCGCGGAGGTCGTGCACGTGGCTCTGACCACCGGCGAAGAGACGATCATCGCCGCCACCAGCGCCGCCCGCGCCATGCTGTGCCCGGTCGAGGAAGTGAACTTCCTGTCGGGCCCCGGCCGCGGCGTCATCCTGATCAAGATCGACTTCCCCGAAGACAAGGTGATCGGCGCCATTGTCTCGACCGGTGACCGTGATCTGCTCACGGTGGAAACCTCGCGTGGGGCCGAGCAGACGATCAGCACCACCAAGTACGAGATCGTCGGCCGCGGCGGCAAGGGCCGCGAGTTGATGCAGCGCGGCCAGTTCACGCGCGTGGTACCGAACGAGGTTGCGTTGCCGACACTGGACAGCGTAGGCTGACCGCGCACGGCATTTCATGTTCCCGGCCCGAGACTCCGCTCATGTCACGCTGCGGTATGCTCTGGCCGGCGCGGTGTTCGGCCTCAGCTTTCCGCTGTTCGCGACCCTGCTCGACGTCCTGCTGAAGGATCTGCCACTCTCCTTCGCCTCTTTGATCTCGGTGCAGGCCGCCAATCCGCTCCACTGGGTCATCGATACGGCGCCGCTGTTCCTGGGTGTGTTCGCGTCGGTGGGCGGCCATTTCCAGGGCCAGGTCCTCCGGCTCAATCACGAACTTGAAGGACGGGTGACCGCACGCACGGCCCAGCTGGAAGAAAGCAACCGGAATCTGGTCGCATCCCGGGAACGCGCCGAATCCGCCGATCGCGCCAAGTCGGAGTTCCTGGCCAACATGAGTCACGAGATCCGGACGCCGATGAATGGCGTCATCGGCATGACGGCGCTGCTCATGGACACCGACCTCACGAACGACCAGCGCGACATGGCGGCGACCATTCACCGGTCGGGTGATGCGCTGCTGGCCATCATCAACGACATTCTCGACTTCTCCAAGATCGAGGCCGCCAAGCTCGACCTCGAAGACATCCCATTCGACCTTCGGGATCTGATCGAGGACACGGTAAGTCTCGTTTCGGAACGGTCGTCCGAAAAGGGGCTGGACCTGAGTCTCAACGTTGAAACGGGCGTTCCCGAACAGGTCCACGGTGATCCGGGCCGTATTCGCCAGGTGATGCTCAATCTGCTCAGCAACGCGATCAAGTTCACCGAAGCCGGCGAGGTCAAGGTGCGGGTCAGCACCGTGCCGTCCGACCCATCCACGATTCGGTTCACGGTGTCCGATGCCGGCATCGGCATCCCGGCCCACGTGCTCCCGACCCTGTTCTCGGCATTTATGCAGGCCGACAGTTCGACGACCCGGAAGTACGGCGGCACGGGCCTCGGTCTCGCCATTTCACGCCGGCTGGTGGAGTTGATGGGAGGGACCCTGGAGGTCGAGAGCACGGCCGGCGCCGGCAGCACGTTCTCGTTCACGGCCCGCCTGCCCCGCCAACTGGCGCCGGTCGTGGCGACACCGGAGCTGCTGGTAGGACGCCGGGCCGCGATCGTTGATGACACTCCGGCCAATCTCGAGTTTCTGAAGCGCCAGCTCGAATCGTGGGGCATGACAGTGGCCGCATTCCCGGGGGCCGAAGCCGCGTTCGCCGAGCTCAAACAGCAGCCCGATTACGACGTGGCATTGCTTGACCTGCGGATGCCCGATCGCGACGGCTGGATGTTGGGCGCCGACCTCAAGTCCGACCCGCGCACCGCGCACATCCCCTTGATCATGCTGACGTCCAGCGACAACGCCGGCGACGTGGCCCGCGCTCGGGCGGCGGCATTCGCCGGTTACCTCGTCAAGCCCATTCGCCGCGCCAACCTGTTGCGCTGCCTGGTGCCGCTCTTTGGCGGCGCCTCCGCCGCGCCGCCACCCCGCTCCGACGTTCCGTACGCACCCACCACCACCCACCAGCCGCGGGTCCTCGTTGCCGAGGATAACCGCGTCAATCAGATAGTGGCCGTCCGGATGCTCGAGAGACTCGGGTGTCACGTGGTGGTGGTCGTGAATGGCGAGGAGGCGGTTGCCGCGGTCGCCACGCAGGCGTACGACTTGGTCTTGATGGACTGCCAGATGCCGGTGCTCGACGGCCTCCAGGCCACGCGCCGCATCAGGGCCGAGGTGCCCGGCGCCCCGCCGATCGTGGCCATGACGGCCGGCGCCATGCCGACGGACCGGCAGATCTGCCTCGACGCGGGAATGGATGACTACCTGACCAAGCCGGTCACCCTGGATTCCCTGACTGACATGGTGCACCGCTGGCTGCCGGCGTCGATGCGCGATCGCCATCCGGATCAGGACTAGTCTAACGAGGAGATGATTCGGGAGCACGCGCGTCAAGGCGGCTTCCCGGCCGACACGATCTCCGCCCCAAATCTGAGGGATGACGTGAGCACACCAGCCTGGTCACTGCGACGCTTGCACGTGGTGGACGACGCGCAGATCGAGGCGCTCGCCGACGTGCTGATCGACTGCGTGGAGGGCGGCGCGTCCGTGGGCTTCATGCTGCCGCTGACTCGCGAACGTGCGCTGGCGTTCTGGCGGCGCGTGGCCGGGGACGTGGCTGCCGGGAGGCGCGCGTTGATGGTGGCGGAGGATGCGCAGGGGATGTGCGGCACCGTGCAGTTGATCTTCGACCTGCCCGAGAACCAGCCGCACCGCGCCGACCTCGCGAAGATGCAGGTGCATCGTCGCGCCCGCCGCCAGGGCCTGGGCGCCGCGTTGATGCGCGCCGCCGAAGACACCGCCCGCGAGTGCGGCAAGACCCTGCTGGTGCTCGACGCGGTCACCGATGGCGATGCCGCGCGGCTGTACGAGCGACTGGGATGGGTGCGGGTGGGCGACATCCCGAGCTACGCCCTGTTTCCTGGGGGCGGGTTCTGCAGTACCACCTACTTCTACCGCGATCTTTCACATTAGCCCGCACATGACGACATACATCGGCCTGCTCCGCGCGGTGAATCTCGGCTCACACAACAGGATTGCCATGAGCGATCTGCGCGAGTGGCTGGTGGGCCTCGGCATGGCCAACGCGCAGACGCTGTTGCAGAGCGGCAACATGGTGTTCGGCAGTGACGCCCGCTCGGCGGCGCCGCTCGAGAAGACGCTCGAGTCGGCCGCGGCGAAGCAACTTGGCCTGGAGACCGCTTTCTTCGTGCGCACCGCAAAGGAATGGCAGGGCATAATCGCCGAAAACCCGTTCCCGAAAGAAGCCAAGGCGGACCCCGGCCACACGGTGCTGATGTGCCTGAAGGACGCGCCGCCGGCCGCGGCGGTGAAGGCGCTGCAGGATGCGATCAAGGGCCGCGAGGTCGTCACGGCCAAGGGGCGGCACGCCTACTTCCTCTACCCTGACGGCATGGGCACTTCGAAGCTGACGATCACGTTGATCGAAAAGAAACTCGGTACCACCGGCACGGCTCGCAACTGGAACACCGTGCTCAAGCTCGGCGCACTCACGGAGGAGTCATGACTCACTTGCATTCGATGTTGATCCGCTCGCTGCTGGTTGCCACGTTCGCCGGGCTGCCGGCGATGGCTGCCGGCCAGGGCGTTCGCCCCGATGCCGACCCGCGCGTCCAGAAGATCGTCGCCTCGGTGTCCCAGGAGCGGCTCCAGCAACTGCTGGCCAGGCTGGTCAGCTTCGGCACCCGCGAGACGCTGTCAAACCAGGACGGGACCACCCGCGCCATTGGCGGCGCGCGGCAGTGGATCTTCGACGAGATGAAGCGGTCGAGTCCCCGCCTGCAGGTGTCGTTCGACACTCACCAGATCGCGCCACAGGGCCGCATCACGCGCCAGGTGGAACTGCGCAACGTGATGGCCGTGCTGCCGGGCAAGTCGCCGCGCCGCATCTACGTCAGCGGCCACTACGATTCGCTGAACCTCGGCGATCGCGGCCAGGCCGGCCTCAACACCGGCGGTGGCGGCAACCCGCAAGCGACCGCGGAGTTCAACCACGACGCCGAGGCGCCTGGCGCCAACGATGACGGCAGCGGCACGGTCCTGACGATGGAGCTGGCGCGCGTGTTGGCGGAGAGCGGCATCGAGTTCGATGCGACGCTGGTGTTCATCTGCTGGGCCGGCGAGGAGCAGGGCCTGATTGGATCGGCGGCGCACGCCCAGGACCTGGTGGCGAACAAGGCCGTGGTCGAAGCCATGTTCAACAACGACATTGTCGGCAACAGCCACGGCGGCAACGGCGTGGTCGATGCCGAGAGCGTACGGGTCTACGCGGTGGGCCCCGAGGATTCGATGGCGCGGTCACTGGCGCGATACATTGCCCGCGCGGCGGGCACCTACGTGCCGTCTCACCAGATTCGCGTGATGGCTCGCGAAGATCGTTTTGGCCGCGGCAGCGACCAGTCGTCGTTCACCCAGGCTGGCTTTCCCGCCATCGTGTTTCGCGAGGCGAACGAGAACTTCAGCAAGCAACACTCGGCCCGCGACACCATCGACGGCGTCGACTTCGCCTACCTGGCGCAGAACGCGCGAGTGAACGCCGCCGGCGTCGCGTCACTGGGCCTGGCGCCGCCGGCGCCGAAGGTCACGGGCGAGCGCGGCCAGAACCTGTTGTCACGCGGCACCTCGGGGTACGACGCCGACATGCGCTGGGCCGCATCGCCCGGGGCGGTGGCCTATCGCATCTACTGGCGCGACACCTGGTCCAACGACTGGCAGCGCCAGCAGACCATCGGCAACGTCACGCAGTTCGTGCTGCCCAACGTGTCGATCGATGATTTCGTGTTCGGGGTGGCGGCGATCGGCGCCGACGGCCTCGAGAGCCTCGTCAGCGCCTACGTCTCGCCGGTGCGGCGATCCACAGAAGTAAAAGTGGTCAAGTAACCCGGCAAAAACAAAGAAGATCAAGAGATCAGAAGAACACTTAGTTTCTTTTGATCTCCTGATCTCCTGTGACGCTTCTGGCCTTCTGTAGACCTAGAACGACATCTGCAACCCGAACCTGACGTAGCGCGCGTCCATGATCGCCGTCGGCCGCATCCACGCATTGGTCGCCGGGTTGGCGCCAAAGGTCTCGTTGACCCTGGTCACGGTGCCCGAGTTCAGGATGTTGAAGACGTCGGCAAAGCCCTGGATCCGGGTGCGGCTGCCGAACCGGAAGGTGCGGCCGAGGCGCAGGTCGAGCTGCTTCCGCGTATCGAGGAACACGGTGTTGGGCTCGACCAGGTTGACCGCGATCGTGGTGGCGCCCGCGGTCGAGCCGATGATGCTCCGGCCGGCAATGGCCGCGGTCACCGTGTAGTTGGCGGCGACGCTCGGCCCCGGCTGGGCCAGGAACGAGCCGCTCAACTGGAACTCCCACGGCAGTTGATAGGCAGCCGACATCTTGAACGTGGTGCGGAAGGGCGGCACGGCGTCGCAGAAGCGCGCGCTGTTCGGGTTGTCGCGCTCGTCGCAGGTCGTCGAGGCCCGGCGATCGGTGGTGATGCCGCCGAACAGCAACAGCTTGCTGAACCGCGCGTTGGCGCTCAGCTCGAAGCCGTTGTAGATGGTGCGGTTCACGTCCGAGAACGTCCGCAGGTTGTCGGTGGCGACGCCGACCTTCGTCGGGTTGAGCGTGTGCATGGTGATCGCCGAACCGGCATCGGCAAGCCTCGTATCGGCGGGCGCGGTAATCGTGAAGGGCGCCCAGTCGGTGACCGCCAGGTTGGTGTTGTCGGTGACATCCAGGTTGAAGAACTGGCGCCGGTAGAAGCCGGCCGTGACCGACAGGCGATCCATCAGCTGATGCTGCACCGACGCGTTGTATTCCCAGTTGTAGCCGCGCAGCAGGTCGGGATCCGGGCGGCTGGTGATCTGGCCGAAGTTCGACGTGCCGCCGAACACCTCGCCGCGTTGGAGGTTGCCGGCGGCATCGAACAGCGAGCGGTTGCCATCGAAGTCGAGCCACGCGCGGACCTGGGTCGAGTAGGTCATCCCGTTGAAGTTGGCGGCGTAACCGGCCGCGGCCGACGCGATGTACTTGCTCGCGTTCACCTTGATCGCGGTCTTGCCGTCGCCGAACACGTCGTAGGCGGCAGCGGCGCGCACCGACCAGTCATTCCAGTTCGGCACGTTCTCGATGGCCGCGAAGTTGCGCGCCTGGATCCACGGGCCCGCGGCTGCCGACTGGGCGGGGACCATGGCGTTGAAGTGATCGTAGCGGCCACCCAGGTTGAGCGTGAGCTTGTCGATCGTCCAGGTGTCCTGGACGAAGAAGCCCAGGTCGCTCTTGACCTTTTGCTGCGCGTCGGTGGGACCGTTGGCCACCGCGACGGCAATTGGACATGGCAGGGCTGTGCACGGTACGGGGTTGCTGGCGCTGGCCGGCGCACCGAGCAGGCCGGCGTTGAACACCAGCGTGTTGATCTGCCCGTTTGACGAGAACGCCCGCGAGTTGGTGCCCCAGCCCATGGTCACGCCGGTCTTGAAGGCGTGCGAGCCCGTGATGTAGCTGGCCGACGCCGCCGAACTGTAGCTCTTGGTCCAGCTGGTATACGGCGGAATCGTGTTGCCGCAGGCCACGGTCAGCCGGCCGGTGCTCTGCTCCAGGCGCGGCAGGTCGCCCGGTTGAACGCTTTCGCGGCAATTCTGTTCGTAGTCCTGCGTGTAGTAGGAAATGCCGGCCTCGAGCAACAGCTTGTTGGTCGTGGTCTGCGTCCACTTGAGCTGCGGCACCCAGCCCAACCCGAACGCGTCGGTCGAGGCTTCCGGTGACGTGGTCGCGAGGGTGTTGAAACCGTTGTAGAACTCACCGTTGTACTGGCGGTCGAGGTAGAAGCGGACCTTGTCTTTCTGGGAAACCTGCCACGTCAGTCTCGTCACGGCGCTGTAATTGCCCATCGCCTGCCGGAACGCCTTGCTGCCGTCGGCAAACGCGGAGCTGGCGACGTAGGTCTTGTTGTCCTCGTACTTGTAGGTGAAGTAGAACCAGAGCTTGTCGCGCTTGATCGGGCCGCCGAACGACGGATTGACCTGATAGGTATACGCGATACCCGGTTGCGGAATGCCCGCGCTCTTCACCGCGTCGGATCGGTTGTCAGCCTGCATCTGGCTGCCCGCGCCGTAGGCGAAGAACGTGCCGGAGAAGGTGTTGCCGCCGTCTTTCGGCGTGCTGTTGATGCGCAAGCCGCCGTTCTGCATCTCGGCGGACTCGGCGCCGGTCGTGAACGTGACTTCCTGGATGCTCGCGTCGTTCATGTAGAACCCGCTGTACTGGCCGCTGCCGCACAGGTTGTTGACGCGCAGGCCGTCGATGGCGATCACCATGTCCGCCGTGTTCGAGCCGTGCACGCTCATGCTGTATTGGCCGAGAACGAACGGTGTCACCGAGGTGCCCGGAAGCAGCAGTGCGCGCGCCGGGGTGTTGCGATTCGGCGTCGGAATCGCGTCGAGAATGTCGCGGTTGACGACGAACTGCGTCGTGTTGTTGGTCACGTCAACCGTTGGCGTGGCGCCGGTGACGGTGACCGACTCCTCCAGCGAACCGACTTGCAGGTCGCCATTCACGGTCGCGGTGAAGTTGCCTTGCAGCACGATGTCGGCGCGCCGCACGACCTTGAAGCCGGCCAGGGTAAAGGTCACCTGGTACACACCCGGGCCCAGGTCGACGATCCGGTACTGCCCGGCGCCGTCGCTCACCACGCTGCGGGCCTTCTCGATCAGCGCCGGGCTCGAGGCCTCGACGGTGACGCCGGGGAGTACGGCGCCAGACCCGTCCCTCACGACCCCAGCGATGGACGCTTGAGCGCTGGCCGCCCGCGACGTCATGAACACCGCAAAGAAAAGGATTGCCGTACACAGCACGACTCGACGCATGGTTCGTCTCCCTTGAGGGCCTGGATGGGCAAAACAGATGACCGACATCAGTGGCGGACATTACGGGGGTCCAGCTGTGCTGTCAAGACATTTGGAGACACCGACCGTGCCGGTGCCGGCCAACTTGTCCAAAACGGAACATCGGCGGGAATGGCGATCAGCCACAGTCCAAGGTTGGAGGCATTCAATGCGATTCCCGCACAAAGTCGTCACTCTCTTCCTGCTCCCGGTGTTTCTCATCTCGTCGCCGGCGTTCGCCCAGCAGGCCCGCGTCGTTGACGCATCGGCCATGGATCAGGCGCTTGCGGACCGGGCCGCCTCCGAGCGCACCCAGCGCGACCTCGTGCGCCGCGTGCTCGACCGGTCCGACGCCCGCGAAATGGCCGCCCGTTTCGGGCTGAGCGTCGAGCAGGCCAGCACGGCGGTTGCCACACTCTCGGGCGCCGAACTGAACACCGTGGCGCAGCACGCGAGCGCCGTCGAGACCAACGCCCTCGCCGGAGGCGCGAACACCGTCGTCATCTCGGTGACCACGCTGCTGCTGATCCTGATCATCGTGATCCTGCTCGCCAAGTAGGACACGCCATCGCTCTCCGCATGGCTCGCGGCGCGGGTTCCATCGCGTCAGCGCTGGTGGTGCTGCTCGTGTGCGCGCCCGGCGCGGTGGCCTCGGGTCGCCTCCAGCCGGCCGCGGGGGCCCGCGTTGTCGAGGAAGGCAGCGCGCGTCTGCTCGACGTGCCGTTCCTGCCGCAGACGGAAGACCTCTGCGGCGGCGCCGCCGTGGCGATGGTGTTGCGGTACTGGGGCGAGCGCCAGGTGTACCCCGAGGACTTTGCCGCGCTCGTTGATCGCGGCGCCTCGGGGATTCGCACCGACATCCTCACCGCGGAGGTGACCCGGCGCGGGTGGCAATCGTTCCCGTTCTCCGCGGACCAGGAGGGGAGCGGCGGCTGGGTTCGCGGGCACGTTGACCGCGGGCGCCCAATCGTGGCGCTCATCGAAGTGAGCCCGAACCGCTATCACTACGTCGTGATCGTCGCCTGGACGGGCACCCAGGTGATCGTGCACGACCCGGCGCGCGCGCCGTTTCGCGTGATGTCTCACGCCGAGTTCGAGCGGGGATGGGCGGCGGCCGGCCGGTGGGCCTGGCTGCTGCTGCCGCGGTACGACACGGCCTCACCCGCGGCTGGTTCAGTCGCGCCCATCCTGACCGACGCCGTGCCCGCCGCCGGCACCTGCGGGCAACTGATCCGCACCCTCGTCGAACTCGCACGAACCGATGCCGGCGCGGCGGCGGCGGGACTGCTCACCGCCACGCAGCTGTGCCCTCTCGATCCGGCTGGATGGCGCGCGCTCGCCGGCGTCCGGTTCCTCCAGTCGCGATGGGCCGAGGCCAGCGATCTGGCTGAACGCGCGGCCCGCCTCGATCCGGGCGATGACCAGGGCTGGAACCTGCTGGCCACCAGCCGCTTCCTCAATGACGAGCCCGATGCGGCGCTCGGCGCCTGGAACCGGATCGGCCGTCCGCCGATCGATCTCATTCACGTGACGGGCCTGAGCCGGACCCGCCAGCCCGTCGTGATCGATCTTGTCGATCTGCCCGCCCGTGCGCTCCTGACACCGGCGCGGCATCGTCGCGCCGCGCGCCGGCTACACGAGCTGCCGAGCGCGGTCCTCACCCGCCTCAGCTACCGTCCGCTCCCTGGAGGGCTGGTCGAGATCGACGCGGTGGTGGTTGAACGTCCCACCGTGCCGCGTGGCGTGGCGCGGATCGCGGCGGCGGCCGCCACGGCCTGGCTGCACCGCGAGCTTCGCCTCGATGTCGCCGCGCCGACCGGAAGCGGCGAGCTCCTGACTGTTGCATGGCGATGGTGGGAAGCCCGCCCGCGTCTCGCCATGACGTTGGCCGTGCCCGCGGTCTCGTGGCTGCCGGGAGTGACGACGATTGAAGGGTCCTGGGAGCGGCAGGCGTACGCCACGCCTGCGATCGCGCAAGACGAACGACGGCGCGGTGGCGTGAGCGTCGCGGACTGGGCGACCGGCAGCGTGCGCTGGCGAACGGGCGTCGCCCTGGACCGATGGGCGCACGACAGCCACGTCTCGGCCGACGCCGCGATCGACGTGCGACTGGCTGCCGATCGCGTGTCGATCGGCGTGGACGCGGCGGGATGGCTGCCGTTGGGATCGACGGCGCGGTTCGCGCGCGGCGGCGTGTCGTCCGCCTGGCGATCAACCCGCGAGAGCGGCCGTGCGTCGTGGACCGTCACCGCCGGGATCGCCGCCGCGAGCGCCGCCGCGCCATTCGATCTGTGGCCGGGTGCGGGAACGGGACACGCGCGCGCGCCGCTCCTGCGCGCGCATCCCCTGCTGGATGCCGGCGTCGTCACCGGACCGGCGTTCGGGCGCCGGCTGGCGCACGGCACGGTGGAGTATCAACATCCGCTGCTGGCGACCCCGGCAGGGTCGATCAGGCTGGCCGCGTTCGCCGACACAGCGAAGCCCTGGCGCCAGGCCGGCCTTGTCGAACGCGGGTCGTGGCATGCGGATGTGGGAGCTGGATTGCGACTGGCGCTGCCTGGCGGCGCCGGCACCCTGCGAGTCGATGTGGCGCGCGGGCTGCAGGACCGGCGAACGGTCCTGTCCGCCGGCTGGCAAGCGCCGTGGCCCGGACGGTCACCGTAGTATCGTGCAGGGCACCCCTGGAAGGGGCGCCCTGCGGAGTGCCTGCTACTTCCGCTTCGCGATCTTCAGCTCGGCGAGCTTGGCGACCATGTCCGGTCCAGACGAACCGGCCTTGACGGCGTTGTCGATGTGGAGGATCTTGCCGTCCGCGTCGATGTAGAACGTCCACCGCCGTGCGAAGCCGCCAGCGTTGAGGACGCCGTACTTGTTGGCGATTTCCTTGCTGACGTCGCTGAGGATGGGATAGTCCGCCTCGTGCATCTTGGCGAACTTGGTGTTGTCCTCCAGCGTGTCCACGCTGATCATGTAATACGCGACGTTGTACTGCCGAATCAGATCGCCGCTCTCACGGAGCGACTTGCATTCGGCCGTTCAACCACCGGTAAAGGCCTTCGGGAACCACGCCAGTACCACCGCCTGCTTGCCCTTTGACTCCGCAAGCGTGTGGGTCTTGCCATCCGAACCGGGTGCCGAGAACGCCGGGGCCATGTCACCAACCTTCAATTCCGCTGGTGCCTGGGCCATCGTCGCGCTGCTCGTCACCAGACTCAGGACGGCGCCGAGGCCGACCTTGAGCCATGACTTCATACGCATGAGCTGATCCTCCACTGGCGAAGATGGTATCCCACTTGCAGGACTAGAATCGAGGAGTGGGCGTGACGGTTCGAAAGGCGCTGATCGTGGTCGCAGCGGTCGCTGTGGGTGCGATTCTGGCCGCCTTGCTGGCCATTCACACCCCCTGGGCGCGCGGCCGCGCACTGGCCTGGGCCACCGGTTTCCTGGTTCGCTACGACCTCACCCTCAGCGCGAACGCGCTCGGCTATAACGCCATCACCCGGCGGATTACGCTCACCGACGTGCGCCTGGCGGCGAAGGGCCACGAAGACCGTCCCTTCCTGGTCGCCAATCGCATTCAAGTGAAGCTCCCGTGGATCGCTTACCGCGGCCGCTTCGCGATCGACCACCTCGAAATCGACAACGGCATCGTTGACATCTTCCGCGACGCCAACGACGTGGTGAACCTGCCGCCGGGCTCGACGGCGCCGACGCCGGAGACCCCGCGCCGCCTGGACATCCGCGGCCTCACGCTCCACGCGCTCGACGTGCAGTACACGGACATGGTCCGCAACTGGGGCGTCAAGGTTCCGCAGATCGAGTCGGCACTCGTCGATTCGGCCCTCGGCGCGGAGGGCGCCTTCGCCGTGCGCGGGCCGCTCGCCGTTCGCCTCCGCGATCGCACCATGACCATCGCGCCCTTCGAAACGGTGATGACGTTCGACGGATCGAACGTCTCGCTGAAGGACGCGCGGCTGGTGTCGTCCGAGCTCAACGCGTTTCTCAGCGGACCGATCAGCCGCGTGCTCGATTCACCGAGCCTCGATCTCTCGCTCAAGGGCACCGTTGATCTCGAGAACGCGGCGCGGTGGGTGCCGCCGCCACCGGTGCCGGTCAGCGGCGTCGCGGCAATTGAAGGCACCGTCAAGGGGCCGGCGCGCAACTTCGTGACCGCACTGCAGGTGACGAGCAGCACGCTCGCCGTCGGCCGTGCGCGGCAATTGCGGCTCACCGGTCCCGTGCTGGTGACCTTCGAGTCGTTCTCCGGGAGCCGGCTGGCAATTGCGCCGCCATCGGGCGGCGAGATTCTCGCCGACTTCAACGTGCCGTGGGGCCGCACCGCCATCAGCAAGGCCGACGCCGCCTGGAAGGGAGTCGACGCGCAGACCGCGCTCGATATTGCCGACGTGTCCCCGCAGGCGATCGGTGGCAGTTTCGACGGCCACGGCACCTTCGCGTTCGGCGAGCCGCGGCGCTTCGAGATCACCAATCGCTCGACCGGCCGCGCCGGCCGCGACCTCGTGCCGATGACCGGGACCATTCGCGCGACCATCGTCGGCGACGACTATCAATACGATCACAACCATCGTTTCCCGGGATTCGACTTCGAAGGCCGCATGTCCGGCCGGATCAACCGCGGGACGGCGCTGCTCTCGACGATGACGGGACCGGCGCATGCGCGCGTGAGTGATGTGGCCGAAGCGTCGCGAAGCCTGGCCACGCTGGGGTTCCCGGTGCCGGAGATCGCCGGCGACGTGCACGGCGCCGTGGACATGCCGATGACCCTGGCTGGCTCGTATCGCCTGCCCGAGATCGACACTCAGGTGGCGGGAGACGCGGTCGAGATGCCGATCATCGGCCGCGTGCGGGCCTCGGCCCATGTCGTCGCCGACACCATGCGCGCCGACATCACGGCGGTCGACCTCCGGCGTGGGACCGCCTCAATCACGGGCCAGGCGGTGGCCAACATTACCGATCGCTTGTGGACCGGCAGCTTCACGGTTGACGCTCCGCGCGCCGAGGAACTGCAAGCCGATCTCCCCGAGGCGTGGCGCGTCACCGGCCCGATGCGCGCCACGGCGACGCTCGGCGGCACCTTCGACGTCTACACACTCGATACCGTAATCACCGGGTCGGCGCTCACCTGGGCCGGCCAGCCGATCGACAAGGCCACGGCCAAGGCCATGGTGACGGCCGAGGCGATCGACGTCACGTCGCTCGCACTCTCGCAAGGCCCCGGCTATCTCGATGGCCGCGTCCGCTACGCATGGGAGAGCGGCGCCTACGACGCCACCTTCAAGGGCGACCGGTTGTCATGGCAAGGCACCGTGCTGTCACCGAATGACACGCAGGCGATGTTCGCGGTGCAGTTCGCCGGCGCCGGCACTACGGCGCAACCGCGGGGCCACGCGAGCGTGGACTTCTCCCTGACCGGCGGCAAGGCCGGCACCCTCATCGGTGCCGGTGACCTGACCGCGGACCTGATGGGTGACCAGGCGCGCGTGGTGGCGCGCCTGCCGTCGATTGGCGCGCTCGTGAACGCCGACATCGCGACCGCATCCCCGTACGACTATCGGGCCACGGCGGTGCTCGACCGTCTCGAACTGGCGCGGCTCGCGCCGCTGGTCGATGCGGTCCAAGCCGAGGTCCTGGGCTTCGCCAGCGGCAGCGTCACCGCTTCCGGCCGCCTCGCCGACAGCCGCGACCGCGTCGCCGTCGTCAACCTCACCCAACTCGATGCCGGCGTCGGCGGCGTGCCGGTGTCGCTGAACGCGCCGGCGAGCCTGGCCTGGCGCGGCGACGACGTCACGGTGAAGGACCTGAACGTGCGGCTCGGATCCGGACGGCTCATCGCCTCCGGTGAATGGAACCCGCGCCTCGACGGCACGTTCCAGGGGCAGTTCACCGGTGACTTCCAGGACGCCATCCGCATGGGCCGCGCCTTCGGCGTGCCGGTTACCTTCGATGGGACCGGCGCCATGAACGTTGACCTGCGGTCGAACGGCACCCGGGCCGGCACCTCGACCACGTTGACGCTGAAGAACGGCACCTTCAACTGGGGCGGCGGATCGCCGGTGGTCACCAACCTCAACGTCGAGGGCGCGCTGCGGGGCGAGTCGCTCACGGTGTCTCGCATCACCGGCGATGTGGCCAGCGGCGGGGTGGTGGGGAGCTTCTCGGCTTCCGCCAGGGCGGCGGTGCCCGTCCTCGACCTCTCGGCCATTGCCGGCGAGCTGACCGTGGATGCCGCGAAGTTCACCTTTTCAGGTATTCCGGTGGAGCAGCAGCGGCCGTCCCGCGTCGAGTTTGCGCGCGGCGCGCTGGCGGTGGCCGACGTGTCGTGGACGGTGGCGAACAACCCGTTCGCAATTGATGGTTCCGTGGGCTTTGCCGCCGAGGACCCGCCGCTCAACCTGTCGGTGCAGGGCCTGGTCGACCTGCGTGTGCTGTCGGCCTTCATCAGCACGCTGGGGTTCGACGGCAACGCCAATGTGACCGCGTTGATTGAGGGCACGATGTCGCGACCCTTGCTCGACGGCGAGGTGATGCTGCAGGACGCGGAGATTGCGGTGGCCGATCCGCGACTGACCCTCTCGGAACTGAACGGCCCCATCCTGCTCGACGGCCAGCGCGTGGTGTTCGACGGCGTTCGCGGTCTCGCCAACGGCGGCGCCATTGCACTCGACGGCACGCTGCTATTGGAGGGCCTGGCGGTGGTGGATGGCGACGTCAGCATCCAGGCGCAGGGTGTCGCGATCGAGCTGGTGCGAGGGCTCCGCAGCGAGGTCGATGCCCTGGTGACCTACCGGCCCGACCCGAAGGCCCCGTCCATCACCGGCGACATCCGCGTGCTGCAGAGTTCCTACACCGACACAATTACCCTCGCCGCCCTGGCGCGGCGCGCCACGCTCCCGGTGTCGCCCACCGTGCAACGGCCGTATCTGGATCGAATCCACCTGAACCTGGCCGTGACGACGGCTGACGATGTGATCGTGGACAACAACTACGGGCGCTTCGAAGCCGGCGCCAACGTCCGCATCGTCGGCACCGTGGCGGCGCCGGGCATGGACGGCCGCATCACGCTTCGCGAAGGCGGCGAGATCTTCCTGGGCGGCCGCACCTTCCGCATCACGCGCGGCGACATTTCGTTCGCGGACCTTCGCCGCGTCCGCCCGGAGTTCAACATCGCGGCGGCGGCCCGCCTTGGCGGCGAGGACGTCACCATGACCCTCACCGGCACGCTCGAGCGGCCGTCGATCGACCTGACCTCGGAAGGGGGCTCGCGGACGCCGGACGATCTCGCCGCCTTGATCGTGGGCGAGACCAACACCGAAACGGCGGTGGCGCTGCTGTCGGCCGACCTGCTCGGCGTGACCGGCCGCGCCCTCGGCCTGGATACCTTCCGCGTCGAACGCGGCGCCTTCGAAGACCGCGACTTCCGCGACGATCCGACGCTTGTCGGCATCAACCGCACGGACCCGACCACGCGCCTCACGCTGGCCAAACGGTTGAGCGACCAGGTCGAGTTCGCGGTCTCGCAGAACCTGCGCGAGAGCGGCAAGACGACGGTCATCGTCAGCTACTTCCCGACCCGTACCATCGAAGTGCGGGCGCTGTCGCGTGACAACGCCACGGCCAGCCTCGGCATCCGGCACCAGGTTGATTTCGGGGGAGGCCCCAGCCATTCGCCGGCGGAACGCCGCGTGCGGCCCGAGGTGTCGGCCATCACGTTTACGGGCGTGACGCCGGCCGTCGAGCAGGAAGTGCGCGGGCAGATCTCGCTCGATCCAGGGGACGATTTCGACTTCCTGGTGCTGCAACGCGATGTTGACCGCCTGCGCGACCACTTCAAGGCACAAGGCTACTTCGAGGCGCGGATCCGGACCCACCGGGTCGAGGAGCCGCAGGCCAACACGGTGGCGCTTGAGTACCGCATCGATCGGGGCCCGCGCACCATGCTGGAGATTACCGGGACGACGGTGCCGCCGGACGTGGTGAGCGAGCTCGAGGAGGCCTGGCATCGCAACGCGTTCGACCAGTTCCTGATCGACGACCTCACGCATCGGGTGCGGCGCTTCCTGGTCGGCACCAACGAATTGGGAAGTGTCGTGGTCGGCACCGTCGATCGGCCGGCGCCAGGCACCAAGCGGCTGCGCATCGAGGTGACCGCGGGTGTGTCGGTGAGCGGCCGCGAGATTCGCTTCATCGGCAACCGGGAGATGGCCGGCGATCGCCTGCTCGGCGAGATTGTCGCGGAAGGCCTCGAAGTGGAGGCGTGGCTCGATCGCCGCGTGGTCGAGCGGAAGCTGCTCGTCGTCTACAACGAAGCGGGCTTCCTCAAGGCCCGGGTTGACGGCGGCCCGCTGACCATCGACGGCGAGGTTGGCGTGCTGCCGATCACCATTGTCGAAGGTCCGCGCGCGCAGGTGAGCGACCTCCGGTTTGCCGGGGTCCCCGCCGCCCGGTTGCCGATGGTGCAGAAGGCCGCGGACCTGCAGCCGCCGGTACCCTACCTCGCGACCGTGGTCAACGACGCCCGCGTCCGGGTCGAGCGGCAGTATCGCCATCTCGGCTTCAACGCCGCCGACGTCGAGATCGTGCCCACCGTTGCGGACGACGACACGGTCGCCCTGACGTTCGCCATCACCGAAGGGCCGCAACAGGTTCTGCGGGACGTGGAGACCAGCGGGCTCGAGGTCACGCGTGGCCATGTGCTGACCGAGGCGCTGCGCTTCGAACTGGGCAAGCCCGTGGACCCCGACGAATGGGCGCTGGCGCGGAAGCGGCTCTACGACACCAACGTGTTCCGCATCGTCGACATCCAGGCGGTGCCGGCCGGCGAGCCCGTGAACGGCGTGCAGCCGGTGACCGCCCGGGTCGCGGTGGAGGAGTTCCCGACGTGGACGTTCCGCTACGGCCTGCAGCTCGAAAGCGAGCGCCAGGCCGAGCTTGACGAGTTCACGAGCACGCGCAACGGCGGCATCGTCGTTGAACTCAAGAACCCAAACCTGTTCGGCCGCGCGCTCACGCTCGGTGCGTTCGGCATGTATCAGTACGACCGCAACGACGCGTCGTTGTTTCTGGCCACCTCGCGGCTGTTCGGCTGGCGGGCGCGCTCGACCCTGTATGGCTACTTGTCACGCGACCGTCTCCGCGACGACGCCGGCACCGAGGTTCTGGCCATCGCCGCTCGTCAGGGCATCAGCGCCGATCAGCGGTGGCGGATGCGCGGCGCGCAGATTGTGTATGGCTACCGGTTCGAGCGCGGCCGCACCTACGACCCGGATCCCGGCAACGATCCCCTGCCGCTCGACTTCGTGTCGAACCTGGCCGCGTTTACCGTGGCCGGGTTGATCGATCGCCGAGACGACCCGCTCAACTCGCGCACGGGCACGTTCACGTCGCTGTCATTCGAGCAGGCGTCGACGTGGCTGGGATCCGACGTCAGCAACCGCAAGGTCCTGGCCCAGCAGTACGCCTTCTTCCCGGTTGGCGGCATCGTGCTGGCATCGCGCGTGCAGGTCGGCAAGAAGTTCGGCGCCGACGACCTCCTGCCGAACGACCGCTTCCGCGCCGGCGGCGCCACCACCGTGCGCGGCTACGGCGAGGACGGCCTCGGCCCGCGCGACTTCGTCGGCCTGCCGGCCGGCGGCGAGATGTTGCTGGTGCTCAACCAGGAGGCCCGCTTCCCGATCTACCGGTTCGTGCACGGCGTCGGCTTTGTCGACGCGGGCAGCGTGGCGGGGAAGGACGAGACGATCGGCTGGCGCTCGCTGAAGGTCGGATACGGCGTGGGCGTGCGCTTCGTCACGCCAGTGGGCCTGCTCCGCGTCGACTTCGGCATCCCCAACTCGCGGGTGTCCACGCTCTCATCCCGCGAGCCCAACAGCCTCCGTGGAGGCCGTTGGTACTTCGGGATTGGGCATATCTTCTAGGCTTACTTCAGCGACCGCATGATCGCCTGCACGGCCTGGCGCTCGGGCGCTTCGGGCGCGAGGCGCAGGAAGGCTTCGAAGTGTTCGGCCGCCTGCGGCAGCTGACGCTGGCGCTGGTGCACCAGGGCGCCGTAGTAGTGCGCGTAGGCGAAGTCGGGCTTGCGCACAATGGCCCCGGTCAACGCGGTCCCCGCCGTGCCCCAATCGCCGGCTTTGCTGGCCGCGAGGCCCAGCTGATAGAACGCGAACGGGTTGTCGCCGTCAGCCTCGGTGGCCTTGCGAGCGAGATCCACCGCGCGGCGGGCGTCGTTGGCGGCGAGCGCCTCACCTGACTCGGCGATCAGGCGCCAGGCCGGACCGCTGGCGCCCAGCCGAGCGAACGTCGAGACGGCCTGGTCGGTGCGGTCGAGCTTGAGCAGCGCCTGCGCCGCAAGGTAAGTGGACGCCGGGTCCGCGTCTTGCGCGGCCTCGACCACCTGCTCGTAGTCGCCCGACTGGAACAGGCGCTGAATCTCGGGCCGCTGCTCCGCGGCCGTGGCAATTCCCGCGGTGCCGGGCACAATCCACACGGCCAAAGCCGTGATCACGGCAAAAACTGACCTGTTTCTGGTGCAGATTGATGTCATTTGCATACTCCAGCTTTCTCTACTGCAACCAGTGTGCCGACAGGTATACTGTAACAACACCTCCCGGTTGACCCCTCGAGGCCTGCAGACTTGGTGGCTTGCACGACAGCCACTCCGGCCACGCCCCAAGCCTCCACGCCCAGGATCGTCGATTCGGTCAGGATCACAACGCGCATGGCGCAGCAGGACCCCCAAAGGTCCTGACGTTCAGCACAGAAAGTTACGAACGACACACATGTCCTCAGATCAAAGACTCAAGATTGCCGTATTCATCGACTTCGACAACGTCGAGATTGGCGTCAAGACCACGCTCGGCCTCCAGTTCGACATCGGCGCCGTGCTCGAAGCCATCAAGGAACGCGGTGAAGTGATCACCAAGGTCGCCTACGGCGACTGGAAGCGATCGGGCGATTACGGCCGCGCCATGGCGCAACACGCCGTGCGCCTGGTGCAGCGCGTGATGACGCCCGGCGGCGACAAGAACGGCGCCGACATCAACCTCGCCCTCGACGCCCTCGAGATGGCCTTCACCCACTCCCACATCAACGCCTTCGTCATCGTCGGCGGCGACAGCGACTTCATCACCCTGGTTGAAAAGCTCAAGCAGTACGACCGCAAGGTGTTCGTGGTCGGCGGCCGCGCCTTCACCAGCCAGGTGATGCAGAAGAACTGCACCGAGTTCATCGCCTACGAAAACATCGTGCCGGATCGCCGGCCGAGCCACCCGCGGCCGGAGCGCGGCAGCAGCGAGCGGCCCCGCACCCAGAGCAGCGGGACCCAGCCCATCGAGCAGTCGGTGGCACTGGTCAAGCGTGCGCTCAAGGTGCTGGCCGACCGCGAGGTCTCGCCGCAGCTCGGGCTGCTCAAGAGCACGCTGCTCCAGCTCGACTCGTCGTTCTCGGAACGCGACTACGGCGTCGGCAGCTTCCGCGACTTTGCCGACAAGCTGGCGCAGCAGGGCATCGTCACGTTGAAGCACCAGGGCCGCAGCACGCTGGTGGAACTGAACGACGGCGAGACGCCGGCCGTGGAACCGGCGGCGCCCTCGGCGCCTCCGTCGCCGACCCTCGTCGCCAATTCGTCGGCCGACGCGATCTCGGCTTCGCGTGAGGCCGGCCGTCGCGCCGCGCGCGAACTGCTCGAGCAGGCAGACTCGGCCCACGGTGCCGTGGACCCCGGCGACGAAGAAACCCGTCCCGCCCCAACCGAGCCGGCATCGCTCGGCGACGGCGTTGCCCTGGTGCGCCGGCTGTTGGGCGAGGCGGCCACGCAGCCGCGCTGGCCGATGTATCCGCGCCAGTTCAAGCAGTTCCTGAAAGCGGCGCAGCCCGACTTCGACGAACGCCGCTACGGCACGATCGCCGACCTGATGCGCGCCTGCCAGAAGGACGGCATCCTGCGCCTCGAACGGGATCGGCAGGGCGGCCTGCGCGTGTTTGCCAACGGCGCCACCGCGCGCGCCACGGTCCCGCACGGCTGGGGCCTCGTCGTGAACAACACGGTCGAAGCGGTTGACATCGTCGAACCGTCGGCCCTGGTCGAGCCGCTGCCGCCGACCATTGCCGAACCGATCGCCATGCCCGAGGAAGTCGAGGCGGCGGTGGTTGAAGCCGCGCCGAAGGCCAAGCGGCCCGCGCGCGCGAAGAAGACGGCGGCTCCCGCGGCCAAGGCCGCGAAGAAGAAGGCCGCTCCGCGCAAGAAGAAGGTCTAACGTTCTGAACGGTTCTGAATGGTTCTGAATGGTGCTGAACCGTTCGGAACCGTTCGGAACCTCTATAATCGTCTTCCGAGTGGCAACCTCCTACACAGCTAAAGACATCACCGTTCTCGAAGGGCTCGAGCCCGTTCGCAAGCGCCCCGGCATGTACACCGGCGGCGTCGGCAGCACCGGTCTCCATCACCTCGTCTGGGAAACGCTCGACAACTCGATCGACGAGGCCATGAACGGCCACGCCTCGAACATCCGCGTGACCCTTCACAGGGACGGCTCGTCGATCACCGTCGAAGACGATGGCCGCGGCATTCCGGTGGACGTGCACCCCAAGACGAAGAAGAGCGCGCTGGAGGTGATCTTCACCGTGCTCCACGCCGGCGGCAAGTTCGAGACCGGCAACTACAAGACGGCCGGCGGCCTGCACGGCGTCGGCGCCAGCGTCGTCAACGCGCTGTCGCGAGAGCTGGTGGCCACCGTCCGCCGCGACGGCCACCAGTACGAGATGACCTTCAGGCAGGGCAAGCCGCAAGGCAGCCTGAAAAAGGTCGGCCCGGCGCGCGGCAGCGGCACCACCGTGTTCTTCAGACCCGACCCGCAAATCTTCCCGAAGGTCGAGTTCGAGGCGGCGCTGATTCGCGAGCGCCTGGAGATCGCCAGCTACCTCCATCGCGGCGTGAAGGTCACCTTCGAGGACGAGACGACCGGCCAGAAGGACGTCTACCAGCACGAAGAGGGGCTGGTTGACTACCTCAAGAAGATCGTCGCCGGCAGGAACGCGAAGCCGGTGCACGAAGCGCCGTTCACGCTCGAGAAGGAGGGCAGCACGAAGATCGAACTTGTGCTGCAGTGGACCGAGGCGACCGACGAGAACCTCCGCAGCTACGTCAACGGCATCCCGACCGGCTCCGGCGGCACGCACGAGAACGGCTTTCGCGCCGGGCTGGGCAAGGCGGTGCGCAACTACATCGACACGCACAACCTGTCGCCGAAAGGCGTGACGCTCAGCGCCGAAGACATCCGCGAGGGCCTCACCGGCATTCTCTCGGTGTTCATTCAGGAGCCGCAGTTCCAGGGCCAGACCAAAGATCGGCTGAACAACCCCGAGGTGATGTCGGCGGTTGACGGCCTCGTCCGCCCCGGGCTCGAGCACTGGCTGAACAACAACCAGTCGATCGCCGAGTCGATCGTGGCGCGCATCATCCTGTCGGCGCGCGCCCGCGAGGCGAGCCGCGCGGCGGCGTCGGAAGTGGTCCGCAAGGGCCCGACCGCCGGGCGCGTCAATCTGCCGGGTAAGCTGGCCGATTGCACCAACCCGGGATCGATCACGAGCGAGCTGTTCGTTGTCGAAGGCGACTCGGCCGGCGGCTCGGCGAAGCAGGGCCGCGACCGCGCCCGCCAGGCCATCCTGCCGCTGCGCGGCAAGGTGCTGAACACCGAAGGGGTGTCAACCGCGAAGGTCCTGGAGAACAAGGAGCTGTCGGACCTGGTCACGGCGCTCGGCTGCGGGGTCGGCAAGAACTTCGACCTGAGCCGGATGCGCTACGGCAAGGTGATCATCCTGGCCGACGCCGACTCCGACGGCCACCACATTGCCACTCTGCTGCTCACCTTCATCTTCCGGCACCTGCCGCAGTTGATGTCGGCCGGCCGCGTCTACCTGGCGCAGCCGCCGCTCTACCGCATCGACATCGGCAAGGAGACGTTCTGGGCCCTGGATGAACTGCAGAAGGAACAGATTCTCAAGACCAAGACCGGGCGCGCCCACCCCGAGATCACCCGGTTCAAGGGCCTGGGCGAGATGATGCCGAAGGTGCTGTGGGAAACCACGCTCAACCCCCGGACCCGCCGGCTGCTGAAGGTGGAGGTCGTCGATCAGCTGGTGACCGACCGCGTGATCAACGAACTGATGGGTAAGGACGCTTCGGCCCGCTTTCGCTTCATCATGGACCGGGCCGAAGACGCCGTGGAGCTCGACGTTTAGGAGTAGAATTTAGGCCGTTTGTCTGATCCGGTCCAAAAGAAGAACTCGCCGTTCGATCGGTCGCTCGTCGAAGGCCCCATTGGCCCCGCCGTTTGGAAGCTGGCCTGGCCCACCATGCTCCAGAACGTGATTGCCGGCCTCCAGGGCGTGGTCGATCACATCCTCGTCGGGCACCTCATCGGCTACACCGGCAATGCCGCCATCGGCGTCAGCTGGCAAATCTTCCTCGTCGTCATCGTCTTCATTGCCTCGCTGTTCACCGGCCAGGCCGTGTTGATCTCGCGATACGTCGGCGCCGGTGACGTCGACAGGGTCAACAAGACGGTGCAGCAGGCGCTGCTGACGGCGATCGCCATGTATGCGGTGATGGGGCCGATCGGGTTCTTCTTCGCGCCGACCCTGCTCGACCTCGTCAACGCCTCGGGCGAGGTGCGGGCGCTGGCGCTGCCGTTCCTGCGCATCAACTTCGCCCTGAGCATCGGCATGTTGCTGTTCTTCATGCTGACGTCGGCGTTGCGCGCCGCCGGCGATGCCCGCACGCCGCTGCGTCTCGGCGTGACGATGACGGTGCTCAATCTGGTGCTCAACCTGATCCTGATTCGTGGCCTCGGCCCGATCCCAGCCCTCGGCACGGCGGGCTCGGCGCTGGGAACGGCGATCGCCTCGAGCACGGTCAGTGCCTTCGCGCTCTACCAGCTGTTCAAGGGCCGCCTCGTGTTCAAGGTGTCGCTTCAGATGGACTGGCGGCCCGACTGGACCATCATCCGATCGCTCTTTCGTTTCGGGTTGCCCACCGGCGTCCAGGGCATTGCGATGAACGTGGCCGGGGTGATGATGTTGCGCTACATCGGTTCGCTGCAACAGAGCGCCGCCGCCCAGGCCGCCTTCACCATCGGCTACACCGAGCTGTTCTCGATGATCACGTGGACGTCAGTGGGCCTGATGGGCGCGGCCGCGACCGTCGCCGGGCAGAATCTGGGCGCCGGGCATCCCGAGCGCGCCATGTCGGGCGTGCATGCGGCGTCCCGCATCGGCCTCGCCGTGGCCGCGGTGGTGGGTCTGGCGTTCGTCACGCTGCCACAGGTGCTGCTGGGCGCCTTCGGCGCCACGGACGCGGCGGTGGCCACGATCGGTCGACAACTGCTGCAGTACCTCGCGGTCTCGGGTTTCTTCATCACCGTGGCGCTCACCTACACCGGCGGGCTCCAGGGCACCGGCGACACGCGCAGCCCGCTCTTCATCACGCTCGCCTCGCAGGTGGCCGTGCCGATCGGGATGTGCACGATCATCCAGGCCACGCGGCCGCTGGTGGCCGGCGACATCTGGCTGGCCATCGTGCTGGGCCACTTCACGCGCTGCGTGCTGACGGTGTATCGCTTCCGCCAGGGCAAGTGGCGGAGCATCGTCGTCGCCCACTGATCAACTCACCAGCGCAGAACCCTCTTGCCCCGCCAGATGGGCCCTTCCTGCACGTAGCGCCATTCCGGGTTCTGGTGAAAGTCTCGCAGCGAGTTCAGGACGCCGTCGAACACCGGCACTGACTCGTCGTCGCACTCGAAGTAGGTCACGAAATCGAACTCGCCCGGGCGCTCGTAGCCATCGGGGTTGTGATACACGCGGCGGAACAGCGCCGGAATACCGCGTTCGGCGGCGACCGCGTGGCCCTTCACGGGACAGGCGCTCGCGTGATCGACGTGCGGATAGAAGTAGGCGTGCCGCTCGAGCACGCTCTTCTGCCACCATTCGGGTGTCTTGCGAATCGGCACGATGATGGCGTTGCGGGTGACGCGGCCCGAACGGCGCGGCGGCCCGTTCTTGTTCGCGTAGTGCACCAGCTCGGGACTGGAATAGCGGGGGCTGCGCACGGCGCCGTCAAGCGCCAGTAATTCGGCCGTATCGCCGATGCGCCGGAGCAGTTCCTCTTCGACTTCCTGCAGCCGCGGCCGGTACTTGCTCGACACCTGCACGAGGTGGCGGGCCTTGTTGATGCAGGGGCCCACGCAGGTCGGTTCCGGCTGGGGCAGCTCGCCGTCGCGCACGAAGAACTGGATGGTCTCGAAGGGTTGCGCCTGGGTCTCGCGGCTGTCGTCGATGTCGAAGTCGTTGAAGAAGCCGCGGGCGATGTTGCCGCCCGCCGTCCGCAACCGCGCGCCATGGGCGTCGTCGTCGGTGCGCGCCATTACGAACAGAAACTTCGTGTAGGCCAGGTTGGCCCCCACGCCGTTGCCGTCCCGCTGGCCGCAGCCACCGCTTTGTCCCATGACAGACCGGCTATCGGTTACAGGCAGGGGTGACTGTATGAGCCAGCGCAGAACTGTGCAGTCCTGGCCTGGCGGCAGGGCACCCTCAGGTAGGGCACCCCTTCATGGGGTGCCGCGGGCCGCTTCCAGAATGAACCGGTCGATGGCTTGCGCCAACCCCGCTTCGTCGTTCGTGCCGGTCACGTGAAAAGTGGCCTGCTTGAGCTCGGGCTCGGCGTTGCCCATCACCACGCCGACGCCGGCCCACTCGAGCATGTCGCGATCGTTGTGGTTGTCGCCGACCGCCATCACCTCCGCCTGCGCGATGCCGAACCGCCCGGCCACCGCCGCCAGGCCAGAGCCCTTCGTGGTGCCCGCCCCGCAGACGTCCACCATTGAAAAATCGCGCTGAGGGTATTCGGTCAGCATCACCTCGAGCCGCGGCGACACCGGATGCGCGGCCAGGCAGGCCGCAATCGCGCGCATGGTCTCGACACCGCCGTTGAAGGCAATCTGCACGGGGTCCTCGGTCACCGCGTCTTCGAGGCGATCGACCGCCTGGATGATCGCGTCGTTGCGCTGCTTGAAGCGCGATCGATTGGGGTGGGTCCAATCCATCCGGTCGTAGACCAGCTGCCCGGCCGCCGGCCGGTCGAACACGCACGCCGTGTCGCCCCGCCACTCGATCGTCGCCGCGAGCACCTGGTGGGCGACCGCCTGCGGCAGCAGCCGCCGCATCAACGTGTCTCCAGCGCGCGAGCGCGCAATCGCCCCGTTGTAGACCAGGAGCGTGATCGCGTCCGGCAGGTCACCCAGCGCTTGCAGGGCAAAATGGAAGCTGCGCCCGGTGGCCACGACGATATGCACGCCGCGGTGGGCGGCGCGGTGAATGGCGTCGAGATTGGCGGCCGGGACGCGGCCCGTGCTGTCGAGCAGCGTCCCGTCGATGTCAAGGGCGAGCAGGCGGACCACAGTTCACTTGACCCGCTTCACGAAGGCTTCGTACGCGCCCTGGTCCTGTTTCTGGAAGTAGGCGGCGAACTCGTTGCCGATGGTTTCCAGGTGCTTCAAGTAGCCGGGATCCTTGTAGGCCTCGCGCATCCCGGGCAGGTAGTCCCGCACCCGCTCCCACACCAGCAGCAGCTCGCGGCCGCTCTGGAAGAACAGCTCCTTGTTGAGCACACCGGAGGTCATGAATGACGACACCAGGTCCCAGTACGACGTCACCATGCGGACCGAGGCGTTCTCGTCGGTGCCGCCGGGCGCCAGCTTGAGGAGTTCCTCGTAGCTCTTGGCCTTGCAGTTGGCGGTGAACCACGCCCGCGCCTTCCGCATGCGCTCTTCGCGACGCATCTCATACAGTCGCAGAATCAAGTTCACGTCGTCGTAGGTTGGCTGTTGCGTCATTTTTTGTCTCGTTTGCGAGCCTTTCCCGCCCGTCGCAGCCCCAGAGGGCGATTCGGGCTTGCCCCGCCGTAGCCCGGAGGGCGATTCGGGCCTGCCCCGCCGTAGCCCGGAGGGCGAAGGCGGGATAAAGTAGAAAGGTTATGAACCCGTGGGACCAGTTTACCGGGGCCAACGCGGGGTATGTCTACGAGTTGTTCGAGCGCTACCAGCGCGATCCCTCGTCGGTGGACGAGGCGACCCGCCGGGCGTTTGCTACTTGGACTCCCGCCGACCCGACAGAACCCAGACCAAGCCTGCCCACCGACTTGTCCACCGTAGCGCCGGCAGGCGCGAAGGTGGAAGCGGCCGTTGGCCGCGAAGGCGGGCCCTCCGACCTGTCGGACAACGCGAAGGCGGCGATTGCCGCGTTTACCCTAGCCGAGTCGATCCGCCGATTCGGGCACCTGGCGGCGCGCGTCGATCCGCTCGGCTTCCATGATCCCATCGGCGATCCGTCGCTGGCGGCGGCCTCGCATGGCCTGACCACCGACACGCTGAAGAAGCTGCCGGCGTCGATCGTCTCGGGACCGACGGCCGCCGGCACGGCGAACGCGTTCGAGGCCATCGCCCGCCTGCGCGACATCTACTGCTCGACCACCGGCCACGACCACAACCAGGTGTTCGTCCCCGACGAGCGGGTGTGGCTGCGCCACGCCGTCGAGTCGGGCCAGTTCCGGCCGCCGGCGGATCCGATCAACGGCGTCGAGCTGCTCGATCGCATCACCGAGGTCGAGACCTTCGAGCGCTTCCTGCAGCGGACGTTCCCGGGCAAGACGCGCTTCTCGATCGAAGGCCTCGACATGATGGTGCCGATCATCGACGAGATCATCCACGACGCCGCCGAAGGCGGCGTGCAGCACGTGATGATCGCGATGGCGCATCGCGGCCGCTTGAACGTGCTCGCGCACATCCTGCAGAAGCCGTACACGCAGATCCTCGCGGAGTTCAAGGACCCGGTGCTGAAGGACCGGCTGCGCGTCGACCTGGGCTGGATGGGCGACGTGAAGTACCATGCCGGCGCCCGCATCGAGGCGCGGCCCGAAGGGTTGCCGCGGCAGGTGACCATCTCGATGCCACCCAACCCGAGCCACCTCGAAGCGGTGGATCCGGTGTTGAACGGCATGGCGCGGGCGGCGGCGACGTCGGTCGACAAGCCGGGCCCGGCGGTGGTCGACAAGGGCAAGGTGCTCGCCATCCTGATCCACGGCGATTCGGCATTCCCCGGCCAGGGCGTGGTGGCGGAAACGCTCAACCTGTCGCGGCTCGAAGGCTACGACGTCGGCGGCATCATCCACATCATCGCCAACAACCAGGTCGGCTTCACCACCGACCCCGGCGAGTCGTTCAGTACCAGCTACGCCAGCGGCCTGGCGCGCGGGTTCAAGATTCCGATCACGCACGTCAATGCCGACGACCCGGCGGCCTGCATCGAGGCGGCGCGGCTGGCCATCGCCTACCGCCAGCGGTTCAAGCTCGACTTCCTGATCGACCTGGTCGGCTATCGCCGCTACGGGCACAACGAAGGCGACGAGCCGGCGTTCACGCAGCCGCAGGTCTACCAGATTGTGGCCGGCCACCCGACCGTGCGCGAGAAGTACGCGCGGGCGCTGGCCGACGCCGGACAGGTCTCGCCGGAGCGCGCCGACGAGATGGTGCGCGAGCGCATGACGGCGCTCGAGCAGGCCTACGCCGCGGTCAAGCCGGAGCAGGACTACGTGCCGCCGGTGCCCGAGGTGCCGCCGAGCGGCGCCGCCACCAAGGCCAAGACGGCGATGCCGCTGGCGCGCCTCGCGGAGTTGAACGCGGAGCTGCTCAAGGTGCCGGACGGCTTTGCCGTGCACCGCAAGCTCGAGCGCGGGCGCGAACGGCGCAAGGCGATGTTCACCGAACCCGGCGAGCGCAGCATCGACTGGGCCGCCGCCGAAGAGCTCGCGCTGGCCTCGATCCTGGCCGACGGCATCGCCATCCGGTTGACCGGCGAAGACGTCGAGCGCGGCACCTTCAGCCACCGGCACGCGGTCTATCACGACATGGCGACCGGCGACGAGCACGTGCCGCTGCAGCGGCTCAGCCAGGCGAAGGCGGCGTTCGAGATCCGGAACAGCCCGCTCTCCGAATACGCCTGCGTCGGCTTCGAGCTGGGCTACAGCCTCCAGGAGCCCGGCCGCCTCGTGGTGTGGGAAGCGCAGTACGGCGACTTCATCAACGGCGCGCAAATCATCCTCGACGAGTACCTCACCTCGAGCCGCGCCAAGTGGGGCATGTCGCCGTCGCTGGTGCTGCTGCTGCCGCACGGTTACGAAGGCCAGGGCCCGGATCACTCGAGCGCCCGCCTCGAGCGCTTCCTCAATGCGGCCGCCGACACCAACATCCGCGTCGTCAACTGCACGACGGCGGCGCAGTACTTCCACGTGCTGCGGCGCCAGGCGCTGCTGCTGAACACGGATCCGCTGCCGTTGATCGTGATGACACCCAAGAGCCTGCTGCGGCACGGCTTCACCGCGTCCACGCCAACCGAGCTGGCCGAGGGCAAGTTCCAGCGGGTCATCGACGACCCTGCGACTGGCTCAGCGTCGCCCCGGGCGGAGTCGAGGGGCGACGAGATGATCATTCAGCCGGGGAAGGTGCGCCGGCTGGTGCTGTGCAGCGGCAAGGTCGCGGTTGACCTCATGACCAGCGAGCAGCGCAAGAGCAACCCCAACGTGGCCATTGCCCGCGTCGAGCAGCTCTACCCGTTCCCCGACACGGCGATTGGCGATGTGATGGCGCGCTACCCGAAGCTGCGCGAGGTGTGCTGGGTCCAGGAAGAGCCGGAAAACATGGGCGCGTGGGAGTTCGTGCGCCCGTTGCTGGAGTCGCTCATCGACGGCCGCTGGCCGCTGCGCTACATCGGGCGCATCCGCAACTCGAGCCCGTCGGAAGGCTCGTCCAGCTGGCACGCCGCCAACCAGCGGGCGATTGTCGAGCAGGCCTTTGAAGCCAAGGCCGAAACGAAAGAACTCGATCGCGTCCTCTCGAAGCAGGTTTAGGAAAAATGGCAACGAACATTGTGGTTCCGGAACTCGGCGAGTCGGTGGTCGAAGCGCGGGTCGCGAAGTGGCTGAAGAAGCCGGGCGACAGCGTGGCCGCCGGTGACGCGCTGGTCGAACTCGAGACCGAGAAGATCGACCTGGAAGTGAGCGCGGATCGCGCCGGCGTGATGGGCGCCATCAAGCACGAGGAAGGCGCGGACGTTAAAGTCGGAGAAGTGCTGGCGATTCTTGAGGAGGCCGGCACCGACGCGGTGCCTAATGTGCCTGAGGTGTCCGCCTCCGCGGCCGCAGGCCGCTCCGGCGAGACCTCGCCGAAGCTCGCCGGCAGCCCGGCGAGCGAAGGCGGGCCTAAGGTGCAGGAGCCGCCGGCAGCCGAGAAGAAGGCCACGCCAACTGCGAAGAATGTTGCCAAGGCGCACGACGTCAAGCTCGAGTCAGTCGAGTCGTCCGGAGCGCGTGTCACCAAGCAGGATGTGTTGAAAGCCGCCGCTCCGGCGGCATCCGCCTCCGCTCGCTCAGGCTCTGGCGAGCTACGGCGAGACCTCGCCGTAGCGGCCTCCGGCCGCGAAGGCGGGCCGGCAGGCGAACGAAGTGAAACTCGTGAGCGAATGAGTAAGAGGCGCGCGACCATCGCCAGGCGTTTGGTTGAAGCCCAGCACACGGCGGCGATGCTCACCACCTTCAACGAGGTGGACATGAGCGCCCTGATGGCGCTGCGCGAGCGGCGCAAGGAAGCCTTCGCCAGGAAGCACGGCGTGAGCGTGGGCATCGCCTCGTTCTTCGTTCAGGCCGCGGTCGGCGCGCTCAAGGCGTTCCCGCAGATCAACGCGGAAATCCAGGGCGACGAAATCGTCTACAAGCACTACTACGACATCGGCATGGCGGTCGGCGCCGAGGGCGGGCTGGTGGTGCCGGTGTTGCGTGACGCCGACCAGCTGGGGTTTGCCGGCATCGAGCTGGGGATTCGCGACTTCGCGGCGCGCGCCAAGGACGGCACGCTGACGCTCGAGGATTTAAAGGGCGGCACCTTCACGATCACCAACGGCGGCGTCTTCGGCTCGCTGATGAGCACGCCGATTCTCAACCCGCCGCAGGTCGGCATCCTCGGCCTGCACAAGATCGCCGACCGCGCCGTGCCGGTCAACGGCCAGGTCGTGATCCGGCCGATGATGTACCTGGCCCTCAGCTACGACCACCGGCTGGTCGATGGCCGCGAAGCGGTCCAGTTCCTGGTGAAGATCAAGGAATACATCGAAGACCCGGCCTGGATGCTGCTGGACGCGTAGCCCCGGCATCCCGAATGGCGCGGACCGCGACGGCCCGGACGATCAAGCAGCTCATGGCCGCGCGTGAGGCGACGCGCGGCCTGCTGATTGCCTTTGAGGGCCCGGACGGGTCCGGCAAGACCACCCAGCGGAAGCTGCTGAAGACGTGGCTCGAGAGCCGGGGCCACCAGGTCCTCTCCACCCGCTGGGCGTCCTCGCCGCTGATCAAGCCGTTGCTCAAGGTCCGCAAGCGCATCCGCACGCTGTCCAGCGAGGAATACTCGCTGCTCCACGCCGTTGACTTCCGCCATCGCATCGAAACCTCGATCCTGCCGGCGCTGTGGGCCGGCAAGACCGTGCTCGCGGACCGCTATCTCTTCACGGCGCTCGCCCGCGACGCCGCCCGCGGCCTCGAACTCGACTGGCTGCTGCACGCCTACTCGCCGCTCCTCTGGCCTGACCTCGTCATCTACTTCTCGATGACGCCGGAGGATTCACAGCGGCGCATCGCCTCCACCCGGTCTCCCCACTTCTACGAGGCCGGCCAGGACGTGACCGGCATCGACGACCCGGTGGCCAGCTATGGCCGCTTCATCGATCGCGTGGTCACCGAGTACGAGAACCTCTCGGTGATCTTCAAGTTCGTGACGGTGGACGCCGGCGAAGCGGTCTATCGCCAGCACACCCAGGTCCGGGAGCTGGTCGAGAAGGTCGAGAAGCGCCCGTGGCCCGTGTTCAGCCAGGAAGCAGTGGAAGAATGGCTCAGGAAACCCAAGGCCCCGGCCGCCTGATCGCCATCGACGGCTCGCGCGGGGCCGACGTCGCCAAGGCCGCGGAGTCACTCGTGGCGCAACTGCGCCGGCGCGGCGTGACCTGTGCCGTCAGCCGCTGGGACGCGTCGGGCCTGTTCGGCGAACTGGCCCAGGCGGGCGAACGCGCCGCCGTCTCGCCGCGGACGCTGTCGCTGGTCTACGCCGCGGATCTCGCCTTCCGGCTGCGATGGGAGATTCGCCCCGCCCTCGACACCGGCGCTCTGGTGATTGCGGCGCCGTACGTGGAAACCGCGATTGCCTTCGGCGCCGGCTGCGGCCTGCCCGAGCAGTGGCTTCGTGAGCTGCTGCGGTTCGCGCCGCCGCCGGACGTGCAGGGCCTGGCGCCCGAACGCAAGGTCCACCGGGCGTGGAAGCCGCGGCTGGACCGTGGCTATCCCGAATACTGCGCCGCGCTCTTCGAAGCGTCGGCGCCCAGGCTGCTCTCGAAGAAGACGCGCGCACAGGTGATTGCCGCGCTCGAGAAGGCACGCGGCAAGCGCGTTTATCAGTTGTCTGGAAACGGGGTTGCGCAGGCCGCCAAGGCCGCTATGATCCGCCTTCGCCGCTGACGCGGCTACGGGCGAGACCTCGCCGAAGCTGGCGTGGATTACTGGCCAGCGGAGGCGGGGCACCCGGCCGGGCGCGTCGTCCCCACAGTCTTCGCCACCTCGCACTGTACGTAAGTAACGCGCGCGGGGCCGAAGGCCAGCATCGCATCGCGGGCGGTCGCGTGCTCGGCATTCGAATACGGCTTCAGCGTGTCGCTCTGCATGGCGTCGGCGATCATCGCCAGCTGGCGCTGCGTCTCCGCCTGCATCCAGTCGCTGGCCGAGGTGGCGGCTTCGAGCAGGACGCTGAAATACTGGGAGCTGAAGGCCGCCAGCTGGATGGTCTTGCGGGCGAGGACGTTCTCGTCCAGGCGCGTCGTGATCTGGAACTCGGGCGAGAGAAACGCGTTGTCTTCGTCCCACGCGATGAACACGTGAGTCGAGCTGTTCTCGAGGCGGTACAGGTAGAAGTTGTTCATTCCGTCGTAGCCGGTGAAGCCGTCGTTCTGCGCGATGAAGTTCTGGGCGGCGATGTAGCGGACGAAGGCGGCCAGGTCGAGCCTGGCCCCGACCGTCGCCTCGAAGCTGGTCGAAGGCGTGTCGTTGACCAGCCGCACCACTTCCTCGATCGGCCCCCAGATCGTGCTGTCGCTCTTGCTCTCGTTGGTCTTGATGGAGAACCGCTGCTTGTACGGTTCCAGGCTCGAACCCTCGTAGTCGAACCGCCACGGGCTGTCGAGCACGTAGTTGTATTCGAACAGGTAGCCGTCGTTCTGGACGTCCTCGCCGATGCTGCCGAACACCCGGCCCATCATCGTCTTGTCCACCGACTCGACCAGGCCGTAGAGCCCGGCGTAGGTGCCGTTCACGTAGAGGGCGGCGTGGGTCTCGCGCGGCGCGGGAATCCCGAGGCGCGCGAGGAACCCCATCGCCACGGTTTCCTTGACGCCCGAATGGTCCTGGGTCAGGTTGTCGAGCACGAACGACTTGAGGCCGAGAAAGGTCTGGTCGGTCGCGTACCTGTCGAAGTCCACGCGCAGGCCCGGCTTGGTGCCGCTGCGCGAGCCGAGGCCGCGCGAGCGGATGCCGACGTTGCGCACCGTGATGCCGTTCCAGGTCACGTCCGCGGGATAGTAGGTGTTCTCCTGGAAAGCGGCCTTCAGCTTGGACCAGTCCGACGAGTTCAACCAGAGCTCGAGGCGCTGCAGGGCCTCCGGGTTGAAGAAATCGCCGGACGTCTGCGCCGCGGCACCGCCCGCCACGCACACGACCATGGCGACGGCGAGGACGCAATGACGAAGCAACTTCATTCATCCATCCTGTGTGGATCAGAAGACAACTTGCAACCTCATCAAGCCGGACAGAACGACGCGGTGCCGGGCTGCGGAGTCCTCGAGCTGTCTTCGAAGTCCTCGTGGATCGCGTTGGTCATCACCCGCACCCAGCGGTTGAGCATCCAGTTCACGCCGAAGGTCCACACCCGATCGGAATTCGTCACCAGGTGATCCGATCGCGGGTTGGTGAAAGGGGTGCCGACTTCCGTCGCGCTGCCGAACGCCAGCCGATCGTAGCGCGCGCCGACCTCGATGGCGCCAATGCCGCCCTGGAAGATCGGGTGCCGCGGGTTGATGTCGTTGTCCTTGTCTTCACCCGTGACGAACCACGTGCCGCTCACATACCAGCCGGTGCCGATGAAATCCGACAGGTCCTGGTTGCGGTTGCTCTGCCCGGTGCGTTCTTCGCGTGACTGCATCCATTCCGCCTTGAGCCCGGTCGGCCCGGGCGTCCAGTCGAACTGCCCGCCGTACCGCTGCCGGCGGCCCTTCACGTAGACCGGCTCGAAGAAATCCTCGGTGCCCCACACCGACTGTCCGCGGAGGCTGTTGAGGCCTTCGGGCACGTCCGCCGTGGTGTAAGCAAAGCCGAAGTTGGCGCTCTTGAGCTTATCGGGCACCGGCAGCGCCCGGAACAGGTCCACCGTCAGGCGGCCGGCAAACGAGGGCCCGACCCCCTTGAGGTCCTCACCCGCCTCGACGAACTGCGGCTCCTTCAGCTCGCCGTTGTCGCCATCGTCATCGAACACGCCGAACTCGTAGCCGAGGCGTCCGAGCTCGCCGTAGGCCATCACGCCGCGATCGCGGCCCGGCGCGATCGTGGACGAGGCCAGGCTGCGATAGGCAAAGTCCACGTCGGTGGCGCCGGTGTTCTGTTCGAGGCCGAACGGCATCTTGAAGCGCCCGCCCTTGATCCGGATGACGTCGAACGTCGTCCAGTTGACGAACACGTCTTTCCACTCGCCGAACTGGCCGTCCTTGTCGATGGCGCGCTCGACCTCGTAGTCGAAGTGACGGGTGAGGTCGCCCTTTATCGCAACGCGCAACGTGCGGAAGTCGTAGGTGTCTTCGTCGATCACGGGATCGAACCGCCGCCAGTCCAGCTGCAGCTTGGCGCGAATGCCCAGCGTGATGTCGTCGCCGAACACGATCGTCGGGCGATCGTCCCAGACCAACCCGCCCTTGTCCTGGGCCGCCGCCGTCGTTGCGCCGGCCACCAGCACCAGGGCGGCCACCAGAATCTTCCTCATGCGATGCGGTCTCCGGGAAGGTGCGCGGCCAATGCCCCGGCCCGCGCGCTCAACTGTTGATACGCCATGTTGAGCTGTTTGACCAGCGCCGGGTGGTGAATGACCACCGAAACTTCCCGCCGGAAGTCCAGGCTCAGCGTTGACAGCGCAGTGCTGCCCAGAATTGCGCGCTGCTCGTCGATGATCATCATCTTGCCGTGCGGCACCACGGCGCCCATCGGGTGGCGGCCGATCACCGACACCGTGATGCCCTCGTTGCGGCGCGCCCGCAGCAGCCCGACCAGGTCGGGGTCCGACAGCTTGTGGTCGAGGATGCGGATGCTGTGGCTGGCGCCGGTAATCAGCGAGCGAATCTCGGCGCGCGACCGTTCGGGCCCGACAATCAGCCGGCGGCTGATCGGGCGCCGCGACGGCAGCGGCGCCCCGGTCGAATCGGCGCGAAACAGCGTCAGCAGGCCCGCCACCACCGAGGTGTCCTGGGTGATCAGCACGGCGTCCCACGTCCGCGAAAAGCACTTCCTGGTCGGATTCAGCGTCGTCACGATCGCCGTGGACTCGTCCGCCACCAGGTACTTGGCGTGGTACTTCACCACCGGGTCGGCGTAGCGCGTGACGACGGCGCCCATTTCTTCGAGGGCGCCCCACAACTTCTTGAGGCGCTTCTTGCCGCCCTTGGCGCGCTTGGTCAGGATGGCTTCGACCTGGCACCCGCGCTCGAGCGCGCTGGCCAGCGCATCGAGCACCGAGAAGTCGTCACACCGGAACAGCGACAGCACGAGACGCTGCTTCGCGCCCGCGATCACGCCCAACAGCGCGGCCTTGCGCTCGGCCGGGTCGAGTATGAGTTGTTCCTTGCCGGGAGTCGCGGCCCCGCGGGGCTTGGCGATGGCGCGCGGCTTAGCCGCGCTTGGGCGCCGACCAGGAGACATTCTTGATGCCCTTCTTGCCGTCGCCCATGAGCTGTCCGCTCAGGTCTTCGAGCGAGTCGGTCGGCTTGAGCGTGGTGAGGTACTTGGCGGTCGCCTCGTCGCCCTGCGACACTTCGCGGGGCTCAAAGAGGATGCCATTCACCGCGAACACGTGGTGCACGTGCGCGGTCGGGAACTCGCGATCTTCAGAAATGATCTCCACCGTCATCGTCCGCGGGCGCTCGGAACTGAAGATGTTGAGGATGGGGATCATGGCGCAGAGAAAGAGCGTGCCCAGCCCCGCCACGGCCAGCGCGCCGAGACCGGCCGCCATGCCGAGGCCCATCAGGATGAACAGGATGGTGATGTCGCGGGCGTCTTCGACCGGCGTGCGAAACCGGATGATGCTGGCGGCGCCGGCGATGCCGAAGGCGCGGGCCACCGAGTTGCCGATGATGATCATCATCAGCGCGCCGGCGATGCACAACAGCACCTGTGCCTGATCGAGCCCGGGGTTGGCTTGCCGTTCCGACCGGTACTGCCGGTGCACGACGGTCACCAGCATGCCGATCACCGCCGCGGCAATCAGCTTGACCAACTCGAACATCGGATGGGACAGCGGATACTCCGCCCCCGATCCGCCCTGGAAGGGCGCGTTGTCCGTCGCCCCGCCTGGGAGCCCGAGACCGGGCCAGGCCATGCCGACGCCGACGAGCGCGAGGCCGACGATGGCCACCGCGACGCCCGACCAGACGCGATCCCAGGGAATGGTCCGGGTCTTGGCCTCGACCAGCGAGTCCACGATTTCGAGCACGCGCGTCAGCAGCGACAGTTCGAGAATCTCGCGCACGCGCGGGTTGGGCGACACCAGCGTGAAGCGGCGATTCAGCCGCTGCGCCGTGGTGTGGCCGCGCACCAGCGCGCGGATGCCGGCGCTGTCGGCGTTGGGCACGCCGCGCAGGTCGATGACCACGTGTTCGTAATTGGCCTTGAACACTTCCTGGATGCGGCGTTCGAGCTCTTCCGCCGGACCTCCGGCCACCAGCGGTTCCTGGGGTGACAGCAGCAGCCGGTTCGACTTGGCGGATTTGTCAGTGGTGGCCATAAGCCTGAGCTTCGGTGGCGGAACGGTACCACGTATGCAACGATGGTGAAAAGGCCGATGCCGTTCACCACTCGCGGGACTCGACTCTTTCGAACGGCGATCACGGCGGCGGCCCTGGGCATGGCCTTGGGGTGTTCGGGCTCTCCCTCCGCGCCCTCTAACCCCGGTGGCGGTAACACGCCGGGCACCGGCACCCCTTCCGGACAAACCGTCGTGATGCTCGGCGTCGGCGACATCGGGATGTGCGACCGGCCCGCCGTGGCGCAAACCGCGCGGCTGGTGGCCGGCCTCGAAGGCCAACTCCTCCTCGCCGGCGACCTCGCCTACCCGCAGGGCACCGCGGCCAACTTCCGCGATTGCTTCAACCCGGAGTGGGGAAGGTTCCGGGCCCGGTGGCACGCCGTGCCAGGTAATCACGAATACGACAGCCCGGGTGCCGCCCCCTACTTCGAATACTTCGGGGCCGCCGCCGGCGTCGATCGCACGGGCTACCATGCCGTCATGGCCGGCGATTGGCTGATCCTGATGTTGAACTCCAACGTCCTCGCCGGACGCGGATCGGCACAGTGGGAGTTTGCCCGGCAACAACTCCAGGCGCAGCGCACGCCGTGCACGATGGCGGTGTGGCACCATCCGCTCTTTTCGTCCGGTCCCAACGGGCCGAACGCCTTCATGCGCGACATGTGGTCGCTGCTCGAAACGTCGCGCGTCGAAGTGGTGCTGAACGGCCACGATCACGTCTACGAACGCTTCGGGCGCCAGCTGGCGGACGGCACCCCCGATCCGGTCAACGGCATCCGCCAGATCACGGCCGGCACCGGCGGCGCCGATCTCTACAGCTTCGTGCGGGTGGCCGCCAATTCCGAGGCGCGCCTCAGGCAGCACGGCGTCGTCCGCTTCATCCTCAGGCCGGCCCTCGTGGAGTGGGCGTTCCTCGGTCTTGACGGCTCGGTCGGCGACTCGGGCCTCGACACCTGCCGCTCGTAGTTGCCGCTGCATTCGATCTTGCGCGGCCGCGGCTCCACGGTCCACGATACGAAGATGACTCGTCTCATTTCGACCCTGGTCCTGACGTTCGCCATGGCGTTGTCGCTGGCCGCGCAGCCGCGCCCGGCCTTCACGCCGATTCCCGCTCCCACAGACGTGGCCAAGCCACCGGCTGACGCCACCAAGACGACGTCGGGCCTGGCCTTCAAGGTGCTGACCCCGGGCACGGGCACCGCCAAACCCGGCGCCACCGACATGGTGACCGTGCACTACACCGGCTGGACGACCGACGGCAAGATGTTCGACAGCTCGCTCGCGCGCAACGCGCCGAGCACCTTTCCCGTGAACCGCGTGATCAAGGGCTGGGGTGAAGGCGTGCAGCTGATGGTGGCCGGCGAGAAGCGTCGCTTCTGGATTCCACAGGAGCTCGCCTATGGCGGCCAGCCCGGACGCCCCGCCGGGATGCTGGTCTTCGACGTCGAGATGATCGAGTTCAGCCCGTCGCCGAGCACCCCGCCGCCCGACGTGGCCGCCGCGCCCGCGGATGCGAAAAAGACGCCATCCGGCCTCGCCTACAAGTCGCTGCGCCCAGGCAAGGGCGGCGCGATGCCCAAGAAGAGCAGCAGCGTGACGGTCCACTACACGGGCTGGACGACCGACGGCAAGATGTTCGACAGCTCCGTCGAGCGCGGCCAGCCCGCGACGTTCGGGTTGAGCGAGGTGATCGAGGGCTGGACCGAAGGCGTTCAGCTGATGACCGTGGGCGAGAAGATGCGCTTCTGGATCCCCGAGCGCCTGGCTTACAAGGGCGAGCGTCCGCCGCGCGGCATGCTGGTGTTCGACGTCGAGTTGATAGCCATCAAATAGGGGCACTGGGGGCCCGGGGTGCCGAAAGGTGCCCTGGGCACCGGGGAGCACGCTTGCCGTAATTTCCCGCCTCTTCGTGTTCCAAAACAGAAATCGCCTCTCAAAATGAAACACGATATGAATAAATAGTTTGTTTTCTAGTAATTAGAGACGCAAATGCGCAGTTTTAATCCGATGGATGGGCTGGATTTGGACAGACAACGTTTCTGTCGTATATCGACGTCCTAATGACTGGCATGACAGGCATTCAAAAACATTGAGGAAACTCGATTAATAGGACTCAATACGACATTGTTGACGACAGAGTGCCAAATGGCCCTGAAATTGCTCTACAATGTGGCGTATGCGACTCCTATCAGCTCCCCCCAGCCCCCGGAAGAAGGCAGTCTGGGGCCGTTCCCTGCTCATGGCTCTGTTCGCGGCACTGCTGGCAACCCCCGTCGCGGCGCAGACCACCACCGACATCACGACCAAGTTTGATGATGCGGTGCGGGAAGCGTGGAATTCCGGCTCCTTCTCCCGGGTCATCATGCGGTTTGCGACCATCGCGGATCGCGACCGCGCCTTCGACGAACTCCTGACCAAGGGCGCCGCGGTGCGGAAGATGGATGGCGAAGAGTCGCCGTCCCTCAACGTGTTCGCGAGCCCGGCGGCGTTCGGCACCGTTGACTACGCGGAGCGCATCTCGTATGACGCGACCGTCGAAGTGGCGGCGGCCGAAACCCAGGCGCGCGCCAAGTTCGTGCGCGGCCTCGGCGCCAAGATCGCCAAGGCCAGCTACAACCGCCGCGGCACCGGCGTGACCGTCGCGGTCATCGACTCGGGCTACCAGCCCCACCCCGACATCGCGCCGGCCCGCATCCTCAAGTTCAAGGACTTCGTGACCGGAGGCACCACGCCGGTTGACGGTTGCGGCCACGGCACGCACGTCGCCGGCATCATCGGCGGCAGCGGCATCGCCTCCGAAGGCGACTACGCCGGCGTCTCGGACGAGTCCAATTTCGTCGTGGTTCGCGTGCTCGGCAACGACTGCTCGGGCAAGACCAGCGACGTCATCGACGCGCTGGACTGGGTCTACAAGAACCGCGCTGCCTACGGCATCAAGGTCGTGAACCTCTCGCTCGGCCACCCCATCTTCGAGCCGTCCTCGAGCGACCCGATGGTGAAGGCCGTGCAGCGCCTATCGGAAGCGGGCGTCGTCGTCGTCACCGCCGCCGGCAACATGGGGATTAACCCCAAGACCGGCGCGGTTGGCTACGGCGGCGTCGGCGTTCCCTGTAATGCGCCCCGCGCCATCTGCGTGGGTTCGGGCGACACCAACAACACCGCTGACTTCGGTGACGACCGCGTCGCCGACTACAGCTCGCGGGGCCCGTCGCGCTTCGACTTCTTCGCCAAGCCCGACATCGTCGCCACCGGCCACAAGGTGATTTCCCTGTCGGCGCCCGGCAGCTACCTGTTCAACACCTATCCTCAGCTGCAGGTCACTGGCGGGCTGGAGGCTGGCGGGCCGGCGCACTACATGACGCTGAGCGGCACCAGCATGGCGTCGCCGATGGCGGCCGGCACCGCGGCCCTCATCCTCGGGACCAACCCGAAGCTGTCGGCCAACAGCGTCAAGATGATCATGCAGTTCACCTCGCGCGTCATGCCCGGCGTGGACGCGCTTTCGCAGGGCGCGGGTTTCCTGAACGCGCTCGGCGCCACGCGCCTGGCGAAGATGATCAACCCCAACGCCAAGAACGGGGCCTACTGGCTGCGCCGCGGTTCGGTCCCCGGCGTCAACGAAGACATGTATGGCCAGACGGTGAAGTGGGGCAAACGCGTCATCTGGGGCGACCGTTTCATCACCGGCGACGCCGCCTACGTGCACATGAGCCGCTGGGACGACAACATCGTCTGGGGCATGGACACGTTGATGGACAACATCGTGTGGGGCAACTGCGCCGATGGTTGCGACAACATCGTGTGGGGCAACTACTGGGACGAGCTCGACAACATCGTGTGGGGCAACGTCTCGATTGCCGACAACATCGTGTGGGGCGACAACATCGTCTGGGGCGACAACATCGTGTGGGGCTACTGGGCCGAGAACATCGTGTGGGGCTTCTGGGACGACAACATCGTGTGGGGCAACGTCCAGAAGTACAACCAGGACAACATCGTCTGGGGCAACGACTGGATGGACAACATCGTCTGGGGCAACAGCGCGGATGACAACATCGTGTGGGGCAACAACGATGACAACATCGTGTGGGGCAACAACATCGTGTGGGGCCTGTTCAGCGCCCAGGTCCTGACGGGAGGGGTGCAGTAATGGAAAAGATGCCCTTCCAACCCGAATTGGCGCGGACCACGGTCATGGCGACCACGACGGCACCGGCGACGGTGACAACCAGCGACTGGAAGTCGGGACTCCCCGTGATGGTGGGCTCGACTTTCACCCTCCGCGAGTTGCGCCTCGAAGACGCCACCTCGTTGCTGGCGATGCTGACCACCGAGGAAGTGGCGCGCTTCATCTCGCCGCCGCCGACCACGGTCGAAGGCTTCGAGCGTTTCATCCAGTGGACGCACCGCGAACGCCAGGCCGGCAACTACGCCTGCTTCGCGGTGGTGCCCGACGGCCTGACGACCGCCGTCGGCATCTTCCAGGTCCGCTCGCTCGAGCCCGGCTTCGGCACCGCCGAGTGGGGCTTCGCGCTGGGCTCGCCGTTCTGGGGCACGGGCGTGTTTGTCGAAGGCGCCCGCCTGGTGCTCGACTTCGCGTTCGACGTCGTCGGCGCGCGCCGCCTCGAAGCGCGCGCGGCGGTGGCCAACGGCCGCGGCAACGGCGCGCTGCGCAAACTCGGCGCGGTGCAGGAAGGCGTGCTCCGCCGCTCGTTCCTGCGTCACGGCCAGTATCACGATCAGGTGCTATGGGGGATTCTCGCGGAGGATTGGCGCCTGCAGCGCCTCTCGCTCCAGTTCGCCGCCGTCACGCACTAACGCTTTTCCGTCGTCACCAGCAATACCTTCAGGCTCGGACATTTCCAGGGGTGTCCGGGCCTTTTTTTGTACCCTCCGCGCACTTCTGCCCGCCCTTCACTTCGGTCGTGTTCCCAGGCCCGGACCCTTTCCTCACCACGCTGCCAAAATGGTCAACCACTGTGCTGTTGCGGTGAATCGTGACCCATAACGACACACTTTTTGTTAAATGCCTATAGGTCAATCAGTTATCGTTGCTAGTTGAGGCAATATTGAGTCAAATTGGCCCTAAACGAGACACAGCCTGCGTCATTGAGTGCCATTTCGCAGTCGCGAATGAGGGCATATAAATACGTGCAAATATTGATGTTTAAGGGACTTTACATGACTGCACACACTGGTGCTTCGGTCGTCATTTCTGGTTGGCGTTCAGATTGCTAATGGCTGAGGTATGAGAACCACCTCACGGATCGGAGGGGCGCGCTAAATGGAAAAGATGCCCTTCCAACCCGACATCGAGCGCGCTTCCGCCATGGCGTCCACGATGCCGAGGCAGACGGGGGTGACGACGAGCGACTGGAAGGCGGGACTCCCCGTAATGGCGGGCTCGACCTTTACGCTCCGCGAGATGCGCCTCGACGACGCGTCCTCGCTGCTGGCGATGCTGACCACCGAAGAGGTGTCGCGCTTCATCTCGCCGCCGCCGACCACGGTGGAAGGCTTTGAGCGCTTCATCCTGTGGACGCAGTGTGAGCGCCAGGCCGGCAACTACGTTTGCTTCGTCGTCGTGCCCGCCGGCATGAACACCGGTATCGGCATCTTCCAGGTCCGCTCGCTCGAGCCCGGCTTCGCGACGGCCGAGTGGGGCTTCGCGCTGGGCTCGGCCTTCTGGGGCACGGGCATCTTCATCGAGGGCGCCCGCCTCGTGCTGGACTTCGCGTTCGACGTCATTCGTACGCGTCGTCTCGAAGCGCGCTCGGCGGTGGCCAACGGCCGCGGCAACGGCGCCCTGCGTAAGATTGGCGCGGCGCAGGAAGGCGTGATGCGCCGCTCGTTCCTGCGCGACGGCCAGTATCACGACCAGGTGCTGTGGGGGATGCTCGCGGAAGACTGGCGCCTGCTGCGCCTGTCGATCCAGTTCTCCGCCGTTTCGCACTAACGCGCCTCTCTCGTCATCAACCGCGGGCCCGGATCTCCAAGGGAGTTCGGGCCCCTGCTTTGTACGCCAAATTCTCAGCTGAACCGTTCCATATCGAGATTCTGTGTGCTGTTTAGAGTCAGTTTCTACTAATGTGTTTATAAACAGTTACTTACGGAATATTTGTAGGCTATTTGCGGCTCTTGATGGCCAATACAGCACACGGTGGACATCAAGAATTGGATTCCTGAGCTCTCCTTGAGTTCTGTATCGATGCATCAGATCTAGCGAATTTACGCGCGTTTAACTGACTCTAGATGACATTGAGCCACTCTTGATTCCTTCGTATACATACTTGGCCTTTAGATTGCACTAAGGGGGGCATGAGCCAGCGTCCGTCTCCTCGCGTAGCAAGCAAATTCACTTGGGGAAGAACCATCCTGTTCTCCCTGATCGCAACCTTGGCCCTGTGGACGCCGGCCGAAGCGCAGCGCGGTCCCGGTGCCCAGCGGCCCGCCAAGGTTCACCACGCCAAACTCGACAATGAGCTGAATCGCCTCGCCGATGGCATCGGCGATTCCGACGTCATTATCGAGTTCAACGACGACTCCGACAGCATCGCGCGGATCAAGGGGTCAGGCGGCAAGGCCGGTCGCCGCCTGGGCATCATCAAGGCGCGCACGGGCCGCATGCCCAACGCGCTGCTCAAGCGCCTCGCCAATGACCCGAAGGTCAAGCGCATTCACATTGACCGCGAGACCGAAGCGTTCGTCGCGCGGACCGCGGCGGCCATTGGCGCCAAGAACGTGCATGCGCAGTACGGCTACAACGGCGCCGGCGTCGGCGTGGCGGTCATCGACTCGGGCATCACCCCGTGGCACGACGACCTCACGGTGGCCAACCGCACCGGCCAGCGCGTCACCGCGTTCGTGGACTTCGTCAACGGCCAGACGGCCAAGTACGACGACTGGGGCCACGGCACGCACGTCGCCGGCATCATCGCCGGCAACGGCTACGACTCGACCGGCGCCCGCGCGGCCATCGCTCCCGGCGCGAACATCATCTCCCTCAAGGCGCTCGACGGCGAAGGCAAGGGCAAGATCAGCTACATCATTGCCGCCCTCGACTGGGCCGTCGCCAACAAGGCGGCCTACAACATCCGCGTCATCAACATGTCGCTCGGCGCCGGCGTGTTCGAGAGCTACAACACCGACCCGCTGACCCTGGCCGCCAAGCGCGCCGTTGACGCCGGCATCGTCGTCGTCGCCGCCGCCGGCAACATGGGCAAGGCGGCCAACGGCCAGCCCCAGTACGGCGCCATCGGCGCGCCGGGCAACGCGCCCTGGGTGCTGACCGTCGGCGCCTCCAGCACGATGGGCACCATCGACCGCCGCGACGACACGATGGCGCTCTACAGCTCGCGCGGGCCGACGATGATCGACTTCGGCGCCAAGCCGGACCTGGTCGCGCCGGGCAGCGGCACGGTATCGCTGAGCACGCCGAACAGCCTCTTCTACAACACGAAGCCGGCCTACCTGGTGGCGGGCAGGCGCACCGACCTGGCCTACCTTCCCTACCTGACGCTGAGCGGCACCAGCATGGCGGCGCCGGTCGTCTCCGGCACGGTGGCCCTGATGCTCCAGGCCAACCCGAGCCTTACTCCCAACATGGTGAAGGCCATCCTGCAATTCACCGCGCAGGTCTACCCCACCTACAACTACCTGACGCAGGGTGCGGGCTTCCTCAACACCCTGGGTGCGGTTCGCCTGTCGCGTTACTTCGCGCTCGGCAACAAGGGCGATGAGTATCCGAACATGAAGGCGTGGAGCAAGCACATCTTCTGGGGCAACCGCCGCGTCAGTGGCGGCGTGCTCACGCCCGGCGGCACCGCCTGGGGCCAGAACATCGTGTGGGGTGACGCGCTGACGCCCATCGGCCAGAACATCGTCTGGGGCGAGAACTGCGCCGGCGATTGCGACAACATCGTCTGGGGCAACAACATCGTGTGGGGCGCCTCCGACGCTAGCGACAACATCGTGTGGGGCAATACCGACGGCGACAACATCGTGTGGGGCAACAGCGATGCCAGCAACATCGTGTGGGGCAACGGCTCCGACGACAACATCGTGTGGGGCAATGCCGCCGATGACAACATCGTGTGGGGCAACGACTGCGCCGGCGCCGACTGCGACAACATCGTGTGGGGCAACGTCGGCGATGACAACATCGTGTGGGGTAACGCCGAAGGCATCGACAACATCGTGTGGGGCAACTCCGCCGCCGACAACATCGTGTGGGGCAACAGCGGCAGCGACCTGGACAACATCTCGTGGGGGAACTCGGCCGGCGACGGCGACGAATTCGGCGACGACACGGCGGAGGTCGAATCGTTCGACCCGAGCGTGTGGGAAGACCTCTTCTCGTTCGAGCCGTTCACGACGACGACCACCAGCATCTCGGTTCTGGGGGGAGGGATTCAGTAATGGAGAAGATGCCCTTCCAACCCGAATTGACCCGGACCACGGCCATGATGAACATGACGACCTCCACGACGAAGACCACGGTCACGACGAGTGACTGGAAAGCCGGCCTGCCGGTGTTGGCCGGCACGGGCTTCACGCTCCGCGAGTTGCGCCTCGAAGACGCCACTTCGTTGCTGGCGATGCTGACCACCGAGGAAGTGGCGCGCTTCATCTCGCCGCCGCCGACCACGGTCGAAGGCTTCGAGCGTTTCATCCAGTGGACGCACCGCGAACGCCAGGCCGGCAACTACGCCTGCTTCGCGGTGGTGCCCGACGGCCTGACGACCGCCGTCGGCATCTTCCAGGTCCGCTCGCTCGAGCCCGGCTTCGGCACCGCCGAGTGGGGCTTCGCGCTGGGCTCGCCGTTCTGGGGCACGGGCGTGTTTGTCGAAGGCGCCCGCCTGGTGCTCGACTTCGCGTTCGACGTCGTCGGCGCGCGCCGCCTCGAAGCGCGCGCGGCGGTGGCCAACGGCCGCGGCAACGGCGCGCTGCGCAAACTCGGCGCGGTGCAGGAAGGCGTGCTCCGCCGCTCGTTCCTGCGTCACGGCCAGTATCACGATCAGGTGCTGTGGGGGATTCTCGCGGAGGATTGGCGCCTGCAGCGCCTCTCGCTCCAGTTCGCCGCCGTCACGCACTAGGGCGCGTCCGCATCCGGCTAAGGCCGGAGGCTGCATCGCAGCAAGTTCGATCAGGCCCGGGCCCCTCCAGGGGGTCCGGGCCTTCTTCTTTGTACACGCAGGTCCGCGAAGCAGGCCAAGTAGACTGAAGTCGTGCCCTCTGAGATCTGGCGGACCGTTGCGCTCGACCGTGGCGATCTCGGTGTCCGGGTCGATCTCGTGCTGCTCAGGCACCTGCGCGACGAGCGATCGATCTCGCGCAACCGCATTCAGAAATGGATTGTGGCCGGCGACGTGCTGGTGAACGGCGCGCCGCCCTCGCGCGCGGCCTGGCGCATGCAGGCGGGCGATGACCTGCGCGTCCGGGTGGCGCAGCTGCAGCCGCGCCAGCGACCGGCGGCCCAGGCCATGGATCTCGACGTGATCTACGAGGATGACGACCTGCTGGCGCTCAACAAGCCGGCCGGCCTCGTTGTGCATCCGTCGTACAAGAACACGAGCGGCACGCTGATGAACGGCGTGCTCGAGCGGGCGAAGGGCTGGCCGGAGGGCTCGCGGCCCGGCCTGCTCGGACGCCTGGACAAGAACACGTCCGGCGTCGTGCTGGTGGCCAAGCGTCCCGCAGTACATGCGGCCTTGCAGCGCGCCATGGACGCCCGGCGCATCGACAAGGACTACGCCGCGATCGTCTGGGGACGGCCCAGTCCCGTCCGCGGCACCATCGACCTGGCGCTCGACCGCGACCCGTGGGATCGGCGCCGGATCACGGTCACCGATCGCGGCGGCCAGCCGGCGGTGACGAAGTACGAGCGACTCGCCACCACGGCGGCCCACTCCGTCGTTCGCTGCCGGCTGATTACCGGCCGCACGCACCAGATTCGCGTCCACCTCGCCGCGCGCGGCTGGCCGATCGTGGGCGATGCCACCTACGGACGCAAGCGTGGTGGTGGCGCGACGCCGGGGCCCCTGGACGAGGTCGCGCACACCTTTCCCCGGCAGGCCCTGCACGCGTGGCGCCTGTCGTTGCGGCAGCCCTCCACGGGCGCCGCACTCGAGATCCTCGCGCCCTGGCCGGACGACATGCGGCGACTCGCGACCGCGCTATGCTTGCCCACCGTAGCTCCAGCGAAGGTGAGATCATGACATCAAGCGCCGTCAGCCGCGTCCATGCGGCCCTGGCCCGGCAGCCGCGCCTTCCGCTCGCGCAGCTTCCCACGCCACTTCACGACGCCGTTCGCCTGCGCGAAGCCCTCGGCGGGCCGTCACGCTGTCCGCGGATCCTGATCAAGCGTGACGACCTCACGGCGCTGGGCCTGGGCGGCAACAAGGCGCGCAAGCTCGAGTACCTCGTCGCCGATGCGCGGGCGAAGGGCGCCACCACGCTGATCACTACGGGCGCGGTGCAATCGAACCACGCGCGCATGACGGCCGCGGCCGCGTGCGTCGCCGGCATGCGCTGCGTGCTGGTGCTGACCTCCACCACCGAGCATCCGCCGCTCGCCGGCAACCTGCTGCTCGATCGCCTGTTCGGCGCCACGGTCCGGTTGGTCGCGTCGATCGATCCCATGCTGGCCGTTGGTCAGGACGAGGCGGTAGTCGCCGAGGTGGTGGCCGAAGAGATCGCACAGGGCCGCACGCCGTATGTGATTCCGGTTGGCGGTTCCAGCGGCATCGGCGTGTTCGGCTACGTGGGCGGCTCGGCCGAACTGGTCGAGCAACTATCGGCGATGGGCGTGGCGCCGTCCCGCTTGTATTACGCGAGCGGCTCGAGAGGCACGCAGGCCGGCCTGACGCTGGGCGCGCTGCTGTGCGAGGCGCCATATCGCGTCTACGGCGTGGCGGTGAGCGCGGGAGAGCCGGAGAAGATCGAACGGGCGAAGCGCATTGCCAACGAAGCGGCGAGCCGGCTCGAACTGCCCGAGCGGCTGGACCTGCCGGACCTGATTACGGATCAAGATTTCATTGGCGACGGCTACGGCATTCCCACCGAGGGCGGCCTCGAAGCGATTGCCCTGGTCGCGCGGACGGAAGCCATCGTGCTGGATCCCTGCTACACGTCGAAGGGCATGGCGGCCCTGGTGCGGCACGTACGTAACCGGGAGTTGAAGGCCGGCGACACCGTGGTGTTCCTGCACACCGGCGGCATGCCCGCGGTGTTTACCGACGGCTTCGTTGACGCGTTCACGCGCCGTCGCGGCTGAGGGTTCGAACCCCTACTCGCGTGGCTCCTGGAGCCAGGCTTTAGGCACCTTGGTGGCATCCGCCTGCACCTCGAAAAGCTGCAACGCTTCTTCGGCCTGGGTCAGTGCGGCCTGACGGCTCTTGCGGAGCCGGTCGAGCAAGGCTTGTTCTCTCGGATCCGCATGCGAGGCGCCGGCAAGTGCGGCCAGCTCTTTAGTGGCCATGGCGACCCGTGCCCTTAACGACGCGGCGCGAGTTCTCCATTCCTTCTCATTAAGCAGCTCGGCTGCCGGCTTGGCGGCGGGAGCCGCGGCGCTCGAATTCGCAGGAGTCGCCGATGCCGCTGCCATCGGAAGTGGCGCCGTGTCGCGCGGAGCAACGGGCGCCGGGCCGGGAGCCGGCGACAAGCTCGAATTGGTGAAGACCTTCGACGGCACCCGAACGCTGGCGCGCCGTGCCTCCTCCTGCCGGGCGACATCGACCAGCGATTGCGCGAAGGCTGGGATCGCCACAGCCATGGCGAGAATGCACGAGAACGTGATGCGACCCATCAGCTCTCAATCCACCCGAGCACGTCGTTGACGTACGTGGTCGTTCCCGGTGCCGCCGGGGCAGGGGGCGGGGCCAGGCCCGGGAAGCTGCCGTTGTAGGTGACCTCGGGGTTGCCTGAAATCACGCTGGTGGTGACGTGGTTCTCGATCGGAGACACCGTGGGCATATTCTTGACGATGATTCTGCCCCGGATATCCGGGTTGCCGGAGATCATCAACTGGTCGCGCACCAGGCTCTGCCCCTCGACCGTGGTCGGGTCAATGTCAACGTTGCCGCCAAGTTTCAGATCACCGTTGGTCACGAACTGATAGAGAGACGCATTCTGCGGCTTGAGGTAGGGATTGCCGGAAATCTCGATCGAGCCTTCAGAGATGACCGAAAGGGCAATCGGGGTCTTGGCGGAGCCGGGGTTGCCAGAGATCTTCACCCCCCCGGTACCCTGGGCATAGAAGGTGCCCGAGGTCGCGCTGTTCCCGGCAATGGTCCACTCTCCACTGATGAATGACCAGTTGAGACATGGCGCGTTGCACGTCGCCGCCTCATTCGCGACGGTGCCCGGGTCGTCCAGGGTTTGGACCTGGCCGCCTGTCGTCAGGATGTGCGTGGCCAGGAACAGGTAGTCCGCGGCGTTGACGGTCGGTACGGTCACCGTAGGTTGGCCGCCGCCGGAGGAGCCACCGATGTTGGGGCTGCCGCTCGTGGTGTACGTCCCGGACGCGAACGCATTCTGCGTGACGGTTGGGTTACCGCTGATCGACATATTGCCATTGGCCTGGACGCTGCCGTTGGTTCCGTTGATATTGGGGTTGCCTGAAATTGTCAAATCCCCATCGACCACAATTGCGGCGTTGACACCGGCCGGCGGTGGCACGACCGGAGGAGGCACTAAGGTGTCGATGGTCGACAGGATTCGCCTGACTCGCACCGTGGTGCCGCTGGGCCCGAACCCGGTGGCCTGAAGGACCAGCCGATCATTGGTATTCACGAGCCCGGTGCCATCCTCATTGCCCATGGCCAGGAGCTGAGCGGCCGTGAGCGCCGTTGTGTACAACGACGGATCGTCGTCGTCGAGAATCTGAATCGTGTAGGTATATTGGCCGTCCGTGCCCAAAGCGTAGGTCGGCCCGCCCGTGAGCAGGAAGTCAATGCGGCCGTTATCCGTATTGGCCGCCGCGGCCGCGTTGCCGGTATCCACGACGCCGTCCTGGCCGGCGAGAAGATTCGTGCTCGTGTCAGCCCTAATCGCCGCCCTGGCGCGGTTGGCGCCGGCCTCGGCGGCGGCGCGCGCACCGGCGTAATAGATCTCGTTGGCGGCCATTGCGATTTCGACCTGGCCGTTCACCGTCAGGCCAGTTGCGAGTCCCGTCATGACGGCCAGCAGCAACAGCACGATGATCAGGGCTACCCCACGCTCCGAGCCTGCGGCACAAATAGGTGACGTCTTCATCTGCTCCTCACTCTGATCTCCGAACTGAGCGTCCTGGTCACGGGCGCATTGGTCGCCGGGTCAATGGTCCTCGTCCGAACGGTAATCTGAATGTCCACATAGCGAACGTTGGCTGGAGTAATTGGTGTCCCCGACCCCAGCGGGTCGTCGACGGCGTGTTCACTATTGCGGTAAATGAAGCGGAGATCCTGAATGACGGCGTCGGTACGGATTGACGCCGGCACGCCAAGGTTGTTGTCAAAAAACAGAATCGCGCTGTTCGTTGTGTCGAGCGAGATGGTGACGTCCTCGTTCGCCTGATCGCAGACGCCCAGGGTGCCGCCGACTTGTCCGTCGGGCGGATTCGAATCGGTCTGCAGGCGAATGTCGTTGTTGACGCCGTCGGCGTTGGGGTCGAATCGAATGGCGGCATACCCTGTTCCGGCCGTCGGGCAGTCGGTGGTCGCCACGTTGAAAGGATTGTTGTCGGCGCCGCGGATGAGCTTGCCGATCCACTCGAGGGCGTATCGCCCCTCCTGCTCACCCGCCGCCGCCTCGATCTGCCGGCGGTAGCCGTTCTGCACTTGGGAGGTCAGCGCGACCGCACCCCCGAGCACCAGCATCGACACGACTGTCGCAACCAGCAGCTCGATCAACGTGAAGCCACGTTCGCCTGCGCCAGGCTTGAAATGCCGGGAATGCGTCATCGCTACCATCGATGGATGATTGTTACGAGTTCGTAGGTCGACGTGGTCCGGCCGTCTGTCACCTCCGGAATCACGCGGACCGTGATCTCTCGAAGGTTGGGCTCGGCGCCCGCCGCACTGAGCGGGCCCGCCGCCACCACCCATCGGCGTCGGTAGCCAGGGACGGTGTCGTTATAGTTCGCAACGTCGGCGGTGAGCGAACCGCCGGGCTGGATGTTGGCTGCCAAGTCGAAGTTCTGGGACCTTAAATGGTCCATCAGGTCCACCGCCAGACGCACAGCCGACGTCTCGTTGCGGCCCAGCTGCTGCAGCCGCATCGTCACGGCCAGCAATTCCGCGAGCGACACCAACCCGATGGTGAGGATGACCATCGACACCATCGCCTCGACGAGCGTGAACCCGCGCTCGTCAGAACGTGGAGAAGGTGATCTGACCGGTCGCCGAAATAACGAGTGTTCGTGTACTTGCGCCATATGAGACTGAAACGGTGTGAGGAACAGCAGCGCCGACAACGGAGACGATGCCCCGGCCGGTGACCTGGATCGTGTTCGCCGGAGCGGACGAGACGTTCTCCGGTAGTACCTGCACGCCGCTGTCAAACGGCCGGGTCACGCTGCAACGGTCAACGGCATCATCGATGGCGGCGTCGCCGGTCATGACGAGCGAACGGAATTGTCCGACGGCGGGGCAGTTGAACCGAACCTGAAAAGTCGTATTGCGCGTGATCGCCTTCAGCCGGGCCTGCCGGATCTGGGCGCCGACCAGCTCGGAGCCAGTCCACAGGCTGTTTCGGGCGGACGACTCGATCATGACCGGCACCGATATCGCAGCGAGGACACCCGCGATACCCAGCGCAATCATCAACTCCGCAAGCGTAAAGCCCGATTGAGAACGCACACCCAGGAGATAGCAAGAGGCAGACCACCGACGACATACCCGGCTAACCCATTCAATAGACATTGGTTATGTGCTGAAATAGCGGGCCTGAATCGCCCCTGTTGTTCCGGTTTGGAACAAACGCCGACAGTATTGTAATTCCTCGCGGTATTTCCTTCACGCCGTGCGTTAGACCAGTACCGTAAATTCCCCGACAAGGTCAGGGGTGCAGATGTTCCGGGACGTCAACACCACCGGCTTCATGCAGGTGACGCGGCGCCAGTAAGCCCGGCCGCGCGCGCCCGATATAATGATGGACTTTGATGCCGTCCATCGCGCCAGTTGTATCCGTCTGTCTCCCGCGAGCCTCGCGGCTGGCGATGGCCACCATAATGTTCGTCGCGTTGATCCACCCGCCGGCGGTGGCCGCCCAGGACGCGCCGGTGCCACCCGACACCATTGCGCGCGATGCCAGCGGCCGGGCGACGATTCGCGCCGCCCGCCTGCCATCGCCCTTGCAGTTCGATGGCCGGCTGGACGAGCCGCTCTATGGCGAGACGAAGCCGTTTGGGGACTTCGTGCAGCAGGAGCCGCATTCGGGAGAACCCGCGAGCGACAAGACCGAGGCGTGGGTGTTTTTCGACGACGATGACGTCTACGTTTCGGTGAAGTTGTGGGAAACCGACTCGTCGCAGCGGGTCATGAGCGACATGCGTCGCGACTCGTTCAACCTTTACAACAACGACCACATCGCGTTCATTCTCGACACCTTCAACGACCACCGGAACGGCTTCGGTTTTTCGTCCAACGCGCAGGGCGGCATGTTCGACTGGCAGGCGACCAACGAACAGCCCAGCCCGAACTGGAACGGCCTCTGGGAAGTGCGGACCGCGGACTTCGACGGCGGGTGGACCGCGGAGTTCCGCATCCCGTTCCGGTCCATCCGGTTCAAGGAAGGCGGCGCCACCTGGGGGATTAACTTCCGCCGCATGGTCCGCTCCAAGAACGAGGTCTCGTACCTGTCGGCCGTGCCGGTGTCGTGGGGCCGCCGCGCTTTGAACAGCTTGTCGTCGGCCGGTCCCCTGGTCGGGGTCGAAACGCCGAAGGACCTCCGCAACATCGACGTCAAGCCGTACGCGCTCGGTTCGACCACCACCAACCACCGCTCCACGCCGCCGCTGTCCAATCACGGCGCCGCCGAATTCGGCGTCGATGCCAAGTGGGGCATCACGCAGTCGATCGTCGCCGACTTCACCTACAACACCGACTTCGCCCAGGTGGAGGATGACGAGGCGCAGGTCAACCTGACGCGGTTCAGCGTGCTGTTTCCTGAAAAGCGGGACTTCTTCCTGGAAGGCCAGGACGTCTTCAACTTCGCCGGCTCCGGCTCGAACCAGGGCGGCGGGAACGGACCGCAGGCCATCCAGGGCAACGGCGGCGGGGGCGGGAACAACGTCACGCCGATCGTGTTCTTCAGCCGCCGGATTGGCCTCCAGAACAATACGGTGGTGCCCATTCTCGGCGGCGCGCGGCTGATCGGCCGCGGCGGCGGCTACCAGGTTGGCGCCCTTCACATGCGCAGCGATTCGGAGCCCGCGGCCGGAGCCGAGGCCACTGACTTCTCGGTGATTCGCCTCAATCGCGACATCCTCAAGCGGAGCCGGGTCGGCCTGATCGCGACCCGGCGCGGCCCACGGCTCAACGGCGGCGGCGAGAACTACGCCTACGGCATCGACACGCAGGTCAACGCCAGAACCGAACTTCAGCTCAACGGCTTTTGGGCGGCCACCGCCGACTCGACGGGACGGGCCGGCGCGCAGTCGCAGAGCTATCGCGGGCAGTTCAATTGGAATGCCGACGCCACCGGCCTGCAGGTGGACCATCTGTTCGTCGGCGAGGATTTCAATCCCGAGATTGGATTTCTCCGGCGGTCGGCCTTCCGCCGCACCTTCGCCAGCACGCGGTACAGCCCCAGGCCGGCCGCGCGGACCGGCATCCGCAAGCTCTATTACGAAGCCAGCGTCGACTATCTCGAGGATCCGGGCGGACATCCCGAATCACGGGAATTGCAGGGCGCGTTCCGGCTGGAATTGAACAGCAGCGACCAGCTCGCCGCCGAGTACTCGCGTCAGTTCGAGTCACTGGTCGCCTCGTTCACGGTCACGCCTGGCCTGGTCGTGCCGCCCGGCGCCTATGACTTCTCGCAGGGAAAATTCCTGTTCACCACCTCGGCGCAACGGCCGGTCTCGGGAACGCTAATCCTGACCCGCGGCGGCTTCTACGGCGGCACGCTGACGGAAATCAGCTGGCGGGGCCGGGTGGAATTCGGACCCCGCTTCCAGGCGGAACCGACGGTATCGCTGAACCACTTCAAGACGCCGTGGGGGAATGGCGATTCGAACATCATCAGCTCCCGATTCACCTACACGCTGACGCCGCGGATGTTCGCATCGGCGCTGGTGCAGTTCCAGTCTGCGAACGATGCCATCAGCACCAACGTCCGCTTCCGCTGGGAGTACCAGCCGGGCAGCGAGCTGTTCGTGGTGTATAGCGACGGCAGAAACACCACAGGCCCCGGTTTTCCTGAACTGGATAACCGGAGCCTGGTGGTGAAGCTGACAAAGCTGTTTCGGTTCTAATCCGGCTGGATCTAATCCGGCTAAAGCCGGATGCTACATCGGCAATGTGGCGTCCGGCTTTAGCCGGACTATTCCTCTGTCATGAACGGATACGTGTAGTTCGTCGGCGGCGCGAAGGTCTCCTTGATCGTCCGCATGCTGACCCAGCGGACCAGGTTCATCTTCGACCCGGCCTTGTCGTTGGTACCCGAGGCGCGGGCGCCGCCGAAGGGCTGCTGCCCCACCACCGCGCCGGTCGGCTTGTCGTTGATGTAGAAGTTGCCGGCGGCGTTCTTGAGCGCCGTCGAGGCTTCGCGCACCGCGGCGCGATCGCGTGCGAACACGGCGCCGGTCAGCGCGTACGGCGAGGTGCGGTCCACGAGTTCCAGCGTCTCCGCCCACTTCGCGTCGTCGTAAACGTAGACCGACAACACCGGCCCGAAGATCTCTTCACACATCAGGCGATAGGCCGGGTCGCTCGATTCGACGAGCGTCGGCTCGATGAAGTAGCCGTCGTCGCCCCGGTAGCCGCCGCCCTGGATGACCTTGGCGTTCTTCTTGGCGTCGTCGATGTAGCCGCTGATCTTGGTGAACGCCTTTTTGTCGATCACCGCGCCCATGAAATTGCGGAAGTCGCGCACGTCGCCGACGCGGATCTCCTTCATCATCGCGACCATGCGATCGCGGATGTCGGCCCACCGTGACCTGGGGACGTACATGCGGCTGGCGGCGGAGCACTTCTGGCCCTGGTACTCGAACGCGCCGCGCACCGCGGCGACGGCCACCGCCTGCGGGTCCGCCGAGGCGTGCACGACAATGAAGTCCTTGCCGCCGGTTTCGCCGACCAGGCGCGGGTAGCCGCGATACTTGCCGAGGTTCTGGCCGACGCGCTGCCACATGCCGTTGAACACGGCGGTGCTGCCGGTGAAGTGGATGCCGGCCAGGTCCGGATGGTCGAGCAGCACGTCGGAGATCTCGACGGCGTTGCCGGGCACGAAGTTGATGACGCCCGGCGGCAGCCCGGCGGCCTCGAGCAGCTTCATCACGTAGTAGGCGCTCAGCATGGCGGTGCCGGCCGGCTTCCAGACGACGGTATTGCCCATCAGCGCCGGGGCGCCGGCGAGGTTGCCGCCGATGGCGGTGAAGTTAAAGGGCGAGATGGCGTAGACGAAGCCTTCAAGGGGCCGGTACTCCATCTGGTTCCACACCGCGTGGCTGCTGTCGGGCTGCTCGGCGAGCAGATCCTGTGCAAAGGCGACGTTGAAGCGCCAGAAGTCCACCAACTCGGAGGCGGCGTCGATCTCGGCCTGGTAGGCGGTCTTCGACTGACCGAGCATGGTGGCGGCGACGATGGTCGAGCGCCACGTCGTGGTGAGCAGCTCCGCCGCGCGAAGGAACACGGCGGCGCGATCTTCGAACGGCCAACTGGACCATTCCTTGCGCGCTTCCAGCGCGGCGTCCACGGCCTGGCGCACGTGCGCGGCGCCGGCCTTGTGGTAATTCCCCAGCACGTGGCGATGATGGTGCGGCATGACCGCGTGCTCGGTGACCCCGGTTCGGATCTCCTTGCCGCCAATCACGATCGGAATGTCCACGGTTTCGGCGGCCATCGTCGACAACCGGGCCTTGAGGTCGTCCCGCGCGGGCGTACCCGGCGCGTAAGTCAGGTTCGGGTCGTTCTCGGGCCGGGGAACCCGGCGGCGGCCAGTGATTGCATCAGGCATGAGCGCAATTCCTTTTGAGTGAGGGCGAACTTCTATTGTAGTTACAATTTGCCCGTGGGCCCGCGCCGGCTCGGCATCGCAATCGCCTTGGGCATGCTCGTGGTGCCCGGCGCCCCCGCGCGCGCGCAGGACACTGTCCGGGATTCCCAGGCCCTGGTCTACGGCGGCGACCAGGAGTTCCCTCCCTACGAATATCTCGACGACAACGGCGAGCCCCAGGGGTTCAACATCCACTTGATCCGCGCGCTGGCGCGCGAGGCGGGCATGGCGGTGGAGATCCGGCTGGGCCCCCGAAACGAGCGCATGGCCGAGTTCGACCAGGGCAAGACGCACGTCATGTTCCTGACGTATTCCGAGGAGCGGGCGGCGCGCTACCAACTGCTCGATCAGACTTGGACCCTCGCGCAGGTGGTGATGATGCGATCCGGCCTGCCGCGCTATCCGCACGGACTGGACGACTTGTGGGGCGTGCGGATTGCCGTGGACGCCGGCTCGATCAACCACCTGCTGCTGTCGAGCCTGCCCGAGGCGCGGCGGCCGTTGCTGCGAGTGGTGGCGACCCGCGGCGACGCCATCCAGGCCTTTGCGCGCGGCGAAGTGGACGGCGTCGCCGGCAATCACCTCACCATGCGGGCGCTGATGGGGCCATTGGCGGATGGCGCCGTCGAAGTGCCGCTGCTGTCGCGGCCGTACCAAATGGCGACGTTGAAGGGCCGCGAGGGCGACGTGGCGCCGCTGCGCGCGGCGCTCGATCGCATGAAGTCCACCGGCGAGTTCGACCGCCTGGTGGAACAGTACTTGAGCAACCCGATCCGGCGGACGTGGCTCGAACGCTACGCCGCGGTGCTCGGCATTGCCGGCGGGCTGGTCCTGCTGCTGTTCGTGGGCGGCACCGCCTGGAACCGGTCGCTGCACAAGCAGGTGCAGGCGCGCACCATGGCGGTGGAGCGGACCGAGCGGCGGTATCGAGACCTGGTGGACAACGCCAGCGACATGATCTACCGGACCGATCCGTTCGGCCGGCTCTCCTTCGTCAATCCGGTGGCCACCCGCATTCTCGGCTACCCGGAATCCGAGCTGCTGTCGATGAAGTACTTCGAGCTGATGCGGCCCGACTGGGTGCCACGGGCGATGGCCTTCTACGAAAAGTCGGCGAAGTCGCGCGAGGCCACCTACCTCGAGTTCCCGGTGAGGCGGAAGGACGGCACGGAGATCTGGGTCGGTCAGCACGTGCGGGTCATCATCACCGGCGGCCGCGTCGAGGGCTTCCAGGGCATGGCCCGCGACATCACCGACCGCGTCAACGCGCAGACCGAACTGCGCGCCGAACGCGACTTCGTGTCGGCCATTCTCGACACCGCGCCCAGCCTGATCATGGTCCTCGACGCGCAGGGCCACATCGTCCGCTTCAACCGGGCCTGCGAGATCCTGTCGGGGATGCCGATGAGCGAGGCGGCCGGCCGGCCGATTTGGGAATTGCCGTTCGTGCTGGAAAGCCGTGACGGCATTCGAGAGAGCATTCCGCGGCTGGCCGCGGCCACCGGGCCGGTGACCCTCGATCGCACGTGGGTGAGCACGACCGGGGCGCGCCACGTCATCGCCTGGACGGTGATGGCGCTGCGCGGCCAGTCGGGCGCGACGTCGTACCTGATTGGCATCGGCTCCGACGTCACCATGACGCGCGAGCTGGAACGGCTGAAGTCGCAGTTCATCTCGATGGTGAGCCACGAGCTGCGCACGCCGCTCACGTCGATCCGCGCCTCGATGCAGCTGCTGATTGCCGAGGCGATGACCGGCAACGACGACGCCGATCAGCTGGTGCGGGTGGCGCTGTCGAACGCCGATCGCCTGATCCGCATCGTCAACGACATCCTGGACATGTCGAAGATCGAGGCCGGCGAGATGATGGTGTTGCCGAGGCGGACGCCGCTGCGGCCGATCATCGACGACTCGGTGCGCTCGGTCGCCGGCATCGCCCGCGATGCCGGCGTGACGGTGGTGGTTCCGGCGGCCGACCTGCCGGACGTGATGGCCGATCCGGACCGTAGCGTGCAAGTGCTGGTGAACCTGCTGTCGAACGCCGTGAAGCATGCCCCGACCGGCTCAACCGTCGAGGTCCTGGCGGAACGCGACGGCGCCATGGTGGCGGTCGCGGTCCGCGATCACGGACCGGGCATCCCCGCCCACCAGGTGGACTTCATCTTCGAACCGTTTACACAGCTCGACGGCAGCGACACCCGTCGCATTCCCGGAACCGGTCTCGGATTGACGATTGCGCGGGCCCTGGCGGAAAAGCAGGGCGGCACCATTCGCGTGGACTCGCGCGAGGGCGAGGGCGCGACGTTCACGCTGACCCTCCCGTTTGCCTAGACGCACCGGCGACGGAAGCCGAGGAAGGCGATCCCCTTCCGGCGCAGTCGACATGAACGGGTGGGGTCACTTGAACGTGACGCCCATGCCGAAGTGCCAGCGGACGTCGCCGGTGCCGTGGCCGCGCGCCACGTCCAGCGAGAGGCTGAGGATGGTCAGGTGCAGGTAAGCGCCGCCGCCGTAGCCGCGGTCGAGCGCCTGGTCGGAGAGTTTGGCGCCGTGCGCGTATGCGGTCCCGGCATCGACAAACGCCTTCACACCAAACCGGCCGATCGACAACGGCGCGGTCACGGGAACGCGCAGTTCCGCCGATACCACCGCGAGGTTGTCGTCGGCCCTGTAGCCGGCGTCGTATCCCCGAACCGAGGCGGCGCCGCCAAGCAGTCCCTTTTCGTAGTCCGGCAGCGGCGCCGTGGACGTGAGCGACATGGCCCGCACCGCGAGCACGGACTGTCCGAGGAGGCCCACGTAGCCCCGGACATCGGCGGTCCGGCGGTTCGCGGTGCCGGCGTCGAACGACAGCCGCTCGATCCCGAACGTGGCGTGCACGGCGTTACGCGGGAAGGCCGGGTCAACGCGCGTGTCGAGCGTCACGTCGCCGCCGGCGCGGACCAGCCGGTCGCGCGCCTCGCCAAACTTCACCTGGTCGAGGCCGGCGCCGGCCCCGAGGCGGAGCCACCGCCGCACCGCCGACTCGGCGCGGACCTGGCCGGATGTGCGGGTGTCGCCGATTGCGAAGTGCGGGTTCTCGCGGCGGCCGATGCCGGCCTCTCCCGACAGCCGGGCGATCGGTCCGCCCGTGAACGAGCGCTCGAGCTGCGCGCGGGCCTGCCGCTCGCCGCCCCACGTGAGGGGGAATGAGACGCGGCTGCGCGGCCCCAGCCGATCCACGAAACTCATCCGCGCCCCGTAGGTGAACCCATACCCATCGTCATGGTGGACGATCGGGAGGAACATGCCGCTGCTCTTGAGAGTCTTCCACGGGCCCGGCGTCAGGTCGTCGGCTGAAATGCCCGGCACCTCGTCCACTACGACCATCAACAGGATGTCGTCGGGGTTGTCGATTGAGCGGAACCGCTTGCGGACATCAACGCCTTCGAACCGTCCGCTCTTCTCGATCCGGGCGGTCACTTCGGCGACGAGCGCGTCGGTGGCCGGCTTGCCGACCACGTCGCCGACGATGGCCAGCACATCGGCGTCGGGCGTGGTGTGATTGCCGTGCACACGCACTTCGCCGACCACGCCAGGTGAGGTTTGCGCGGGTAAGGTCCGGCTGGCCACCTTCGCCGAGGCTTCGGTGGTCGACGCCACATTCATCCCGGACAACATCAACGCGAGCGACGCCGCGCACCTGAAGCCACGAGCGGTCATTTGATTTTGTAGGTGACGTCGGCTTGCTTGTAGTTGACGTAGTCCACCTGGTAGCTCGCATCGACCGCGCCGACCGCCATCATCATGCCGAAGCGCATCTCGATGCTGCGGGGCAGCCACACCTCGGAAAACGCCTGGCCCATGCGCATGGTGGCCTTGACGTCGCTGACGCGCATCAGCGCGCGGCCTGGGAAGAAGTCCATGCCGATGTCGTCGAAGGTGTACTGCAGGATCTGGTGGGTCGCCGGGTCCACCCACAACGTGACCAGCGACACCTTGTTCATCTTCTCTTCGATCTCGTCTTCCCGGTCGCGCACCTTCCGGTTGGGACGCGACTTGCCCTCTTTGAACAATCCTGACTCCGGGTAGTACTCAATCTTCAGGGCATCGCGGTGGTCCACCTTCTCGCGGCCGGCCAGGGCGTAGCGCCCTTTCTCGAAGCGGAACTTGAGGAAGTAGGCGGCCGACACGAACTGCGGATCGGCGCCCTGCTTCAGCAGGTCGTCCATGTTGGACGGCAGGTCCGCGGGCGTCGTGCCTTGCTCGTCTTTGACCTCGATGCCGGTGGGGCTGATCACCACGGCGCGCTTCTCGGCGTCGGCGGCATCCGCTGGCAGGCCTTGTCGATCTCTTTCGGCGCGCCGCTGGCGCCGTTCCTCGCGGCCCTGCTCCCGCTTGAGCCACTGGTCTTCCGCCTTCCGCCGGTCGGCCTCCGACAGCGCCACGCCGTTGGCCTTCACCGGGCTGCGCACGAAGATGCCCTGGCGGATGAACCACGAATACTCGCGCCGCATGCCCCAGAGCGGGAGGCCGCCGGGGCCGGTGAGGTCGAAGCCCTCTTTCTCTTCGAGCACGTATTGCTGGAGCTTCTTCCAGTTGTCGTCGCGGCGGGCCAGCACGCGTTCCATGAACGCGTCCAGGTCCGACTGGGCCATCGCAGGAAGGGTGGTCCCGAGCAACGCCAGGCATAGCAGGGCGACGAGGGATTTGGCTCGCATGGTGGATCTTGGAATCAGACGGAGGCCGGTTGAACTCGGTTCCCCCGGAGTGGAGAATCGTCCGGCCGATTACGGCGTCGAGGTGGTTTCGACCGGCTCGCGGCGGTAGACCACCTTGCCGTCGACGATGGTGACCATCACCTGGGCGTCGGTGAGCCGCGCGGCCGGCGTGTCGAAAATGTCTTCCGACAGCACCACCAGGTCGGCGAGCATGTCGCGCGCCAGCACGCCCTTGCGCTGTTCGTCGAACGAGGCCCACGCCGCGTCGCTGGTGTAGGCGTCGATGGCCTGGCGCAGCGGCAGCCGCTCGGCCGGCAACCAGCCGCCCGCGGGCAGCCCGTCTGCCGTCGTGCGGTTCACAGCCACGTGCAGGCCCATCATGGGGTCGAGTGTCATCACCGGCCAGTCGCTGCCAAACGCCAGCCGCCCGCCGGCCTTGGCGATGCTGGCCCAGAGCCACCCGCGTGCAGCGCGTTCGGGGCCGATGTTCGTGCTCCACACGTCGCCCGGGGTCGGGCTCGGCGTGGCGTGCACGGGCTGCATGGAGGCAATCACGCCGAGCTTGCCGAACCGCGCGACGTCCGCCTGGTCAACGGTCTCGATGTGCTCGATGCGGTGCCGGCGCCCACGCTCGGGCGCGGGATTGGCCTTGGCGGCGGCCTCGTAGGCGTCCAGCGTCATGCGCACGGCGGCGTCGCCGATGGCGTGCGTCATCACCTGCCAGCCTTCGCGATCGAGCATGGCCACCGTCTTGTTGAGCTGCTCCGGCGTGAACCGCGCCTCGCCCCTGGTGGCGGGCCGGTTCTCGTAGGGCGCGAGCATGGCGGCGGTGTGCGACTCGATCACGCCGTCGGCGATCAGCTTCACCGCGCCGGTCTTGAGCAGCGGGTCATCCGCGAATTGCTCGCGCACCTTGCCGAGTGCGGCGAGCCCGGCCTCGTCCAGCGAGGCGTCAACCGGCAGCGCCTGATACACCCGCACCGTCAACTCGCCGCGCTTGCGCAGGCCGTCATAGAGCGCGAGGTCGTCGGCCGAACCGCCGGCGTTCTGGACGCTGGTGATGCCGACGCGATGCGCTTCGACGAGGCCGGCGCGGATGGCGGCGGCCTTGTCCTCCGCGGTGGGCTGTGGCGCCACGTTCATCAACGCCATCGCCGCCTCTTTCAGCGCGCCGCTCGGCTCGCCGGTGCGCGAGTCTTTCACGATCACGCCGTTCAGCGGATTCCTGGTGTGCCGGGTGATGCCGGCGAGCTTGAGCGCCCTGGTGTTGGCCCAGCCGGTGTGGCCGTCGTAGGCGATCAAGTACGCCGGGCGATCGGGGACCAGCGTGTCGAGCAGCTGCCGCGTCGGGAGCGACCCCGCGAACGGCTGGTAGTACCAGCCGCGGCCGGTGATCCACGCCCGCTCCGGATGCACTTCCGACCAGATGCGAACGGTGTCCTTGATGTCATCCAGCGTGGTGGCGTCGAGCAGGTTGACCTGGTCGAGCGAAAGGCCGCCGCTGATGAAGTGGGTGTGCGCGTCGTTGAAGCCCGGCACCACGGCGCCGCCCTTGGCATCGACGACGGTGGTCTGGGCGCGGCGCAGCCGCTGGATCTCGCGGTTGGATCCGACGCGAATCACCTTGTTGCCGCGAATCGCCACCGCTTCGGCGAGATCCGCCTCGCCGTCGCCGGCGTAGACCTTGCCGTTGATCACGATCAGGTCAACCGCGTCGTCGCCTTCGCGCTGCGCGCCGACAATCAGGCCGGCGATGAGCGTAACGCTGACGATGCAGGCCACCAGATAGGCCGTGATGCGGGCCGCCATTAGGCAAATTCTAGCACTGTGCTAAAACGTCTGCGGAGGCTGAATGAGATTCGCAATTCTGGGGTCGGGAGCGGTGGGAGGCTATTTTGGCGCCAAGCTGGCGCGCGCGGGCCAGGACGTCACTTTCATTGCCCGCGGCGCGCACCTCGAGGCCATGCGCGCCAAGGGCCTCGACGTGAAAAGCGCCCAACTCGGCGATTTCAATGTCCAGGCCCCGGCCGAGAGCGACACCGCGAAGGTCGGCCAGGTGGACGTGGCGATCGTGTCGGTGAAGGCCTACGACAACACCACCGCGCTGCCGATGCTGACGCCCCTGATTGGACCGGACACCGTGGTCCTCACCCTCCAGAACGGCGTGGACAGCGTCGATGAGGTGGCTGCCGTGGCCGGCGAGCGGCACGTCCTTGGCGGCACCACCTACGTCGCCACGGCGCTCGAAGCGCCGGGGCTGATCGTCCAGACCGGCGTGCATCGCTCGATCATTTTCGGCGAGGTGTTCGGAGACCGCAGCCGCATCTCACCGCGCGTGCAGGCGGTCGCCGACATCTTCGCCACCGCCGACATCCAGGTGACGCCGGTGGCCGACGCCCGCGTGCCGATCTGGGACAAGTTCGTCTATCTCGTGGCGTTCTCGGGCTTCACCGGCGCGTCGCGGCTGGCGATTGGCCACATCTGGAAGTTCCCGCACGTCCAGGAGATGTTCTACGCCACCTCGCGCGAGATCGCGGCCATCGCCAGGGCGGAGGGCGTCACGATCTCCGCCAACCGCTTCGACACGCTCAAGGAATATATGGACCACATCCCGCCCACTACGCGGTCGTCGCTGCTGATCGACCTGGAGCAGGGCAAGCGCATCGAGGTGGAAGCCCTGCAAGGCGCGGCCGTGCGCCGCGCGAAGAAGCATGGCGTGCCGGTGCCGATCACCTCGACGCTCTACGCCGTCCTCAAGGCGTGGGAGTCCGGGCCGGTGAAGAGCTAGCCTGTTGGTAGGCGGCAACGCAAGCGGTTCGGAGCGGTTGGGAAATCAAGGGGAAGCTCGCGACCACGTGCTCGTAGTGGTCCGGCGTGAGTCCGTAGAGCCCCGCGACGATCGCGTTCAACCGTGCGTAGCTGCCTGGATCGCCGTCGATGCCGGATGTCGACAGCGCCCGCGCGAGCGCGGCCAGTTCGCGGAACGCCGGCGAGCCGTCTTGCGGGCGCGGCACCGGCAGGCGCGACATCAGCGCGGTGGTGACGTGAGTGGTGACGCTCAGCCGCACGAGGTAGTTGGCGACCAGGCTGTTGAGCAGCGCGAGCAGGCACCACTGCGCGCCGGCGCCGAACGCGGTCTTCAGCACGAACACCGTGTGCGTTGACAGCGTGTGCCTCGGCAGCAGCCCCGCGATCAGCGTCAACCGGTTGGTCGCGCTCGCCACATCGCGATACGCGATCCGCTCGCGTTCGAAACTGATGGCTGGATCGATCAGGCGCCCGGCCTGCTCGACCGGCACCGCCAGCGTCGCGAGGTCCGGCGACACGGAGAACGGCGCGACGTGCTTGCCTTCGATGATCGGCATCACCGGGCGGCGATCCGGCCGAGGGCGGTGGATGAAGTGCCCGCGGTCGTCCGTGGCATTCAGCTCACGGCCGAATCGCGCGTTCCAGCCGTGGGCGGCGCCCAGCGCCGGCGCCGCCACGGCGGCGGCCGTCAGAATCGCGAGCGCCGCCGGTGACGTCAATTCGGGAACGGTGAGGTGTTCCGGATCCCACGCCTCCAGCCGCGACCGCGACACCGACAGCAATTCATCTCCTTCGTCCTGACGCGGGTCGCTGGGGCAGCGATCCAGCAGGCGGGGATCGTGGACGCCCGACCGGAAACGCAACGATTCGGTCCGGCCGCCGCTGGTGGCCGCGATCAGCGTGAAGCGCACGCTGCGATGGATGGGAAAGATCGCCGCCTTGTTCTCGAGCCCCAGCCAGGTGTCGATCGCGCAGCGGTCGAAGAGCTGCCGCCGCAATCGCGCGCTGCCGTGATCGGTCGCAATGCCCGACGGCAGGATCAGCCCGACGCGTCCGCCCGGCCGCGCGAGCTGCAACGCGCGTTCGAGGAACAGCTGGTAGCGGTTGGCATGGCCGTGCCCCTGGGCGGCGTAGACACCTGACGATCGAAAGAAGCGGCGCACCGGTGCCGCGCGCGCACGGTCTGCTTCCCGGCCCGCCGCCGGTCCGCTGTCGGCGCGCAGCATGTCCCAGGGTGGATTGCCGAGCACGGCATCGAAGCCGCCGTCGGGCCGCCAGTGCCCACGGGCATCGAAGAACACTTCGGGAAAGGCCAGCTCCCAGTGGAACACGGCATGGCTCGCGGCGATGTCGGCGGCCTGGGTCAGCCCGTGCGCCAACTGATCCGCCGGCAGCGTGGTGGCGCGTCCGAGCCGTGACGCGATCCACTCGTTGACAAGCGCAGGCGATGGCGGCGGGCCGGGCCACAATGCCGCGGCGCACCAGGCATCCGCCGCGCGCGACCAGTTCGCGAATGGTCCATCGGCCGCCGACAGGCGCTCGAGCGTCCGCTCCTTCTCGCGCACCGCCTGCAGCGTGTCGGACGGTTCGAGCGCCAGCCGCAACCGTTCGGGCAGGACGCGTGCCGCCACCACCTCGCACCCCCCATCGTCGAAGAGCGGAAGCGGAACCTCGCGGGCGGCTCGTTGGCGCACGGGCGGCTTCACCAGGTCGGCGAGCCGCGCGCCCAGCAGGCTGTTCCCCACGGCGAGGTGGTGGTCCAGGAAGGTCAGCGGCTTGCCGGAGGCCAGCGTCGTGAGCCACAGCGACAGCCGCGCCAGTTGCACCGCGGTGGGATTCAGGTCGACGCCGTAGAGGCACTGCTCCGCGACCTGGCGGCGAAGGTCCGCACGGCCGGCGGGTGTCGCGTCATCGGCGCGCCACTCGCCGTCGCGAATCAAAGCCTGCTCGCACTGGTCCGCCAGGTAGTGGCAGGCCGCCACCAGGAACGCACCGCTGCCCATGGCGGGGTCAACCACCCGGAGCCCGAGAATGTCCCGTGCCGGCCGGTTCATCACCACGGGATGCAGCGTTCGCCGCACGAGGAACTCGGTGATCGAACGCGGCGTGTAGAAGCTGCCGGTGGCCTTCCGCTCGGTCGAGGTGCGTCGCAGCACGAGGCCGGCGCGGGTGGCGACCGGCTCGTGTTCGAGCACCCGCTCGTACACCGCGCCGAGCTGTTCGACCCCGAGGTCGTGGTACGCGATGCGCCGCCGGCCGGCGGGTGAGTCGGTGGTGGCGAGCGCCAGCACCACGGCCTTGACCACGTCTTCGGGCACTCGCCGCTGCTCCACGAGCGGGGCGTGGCGGGGAGAGAACAGCCGGCCGTTGAACGCCGTGACGTCGAGATCGCCGGCCTTGCACCCGGCATGCGCCATCCGGGCAATCGCCTGCAGCGCCGCCCACAGTCCGCGCGGCGCGCGCGGCTCCAGGGTGCGCCGATAGAGCGCGTCAATCGTGTAGGCCTCCCGATACACGGGATGCCACACCGGCACCAGGCCGCGCGCTTCGGCGAACAGCAGGAAGAGCACGCGGTAGACGACGGTGAGGGCCTGGTCGTAGGGGCTGCCGGCTCGCCTGCCGCGCCCGCGGCCGCCCGCGGCCAGCGCCGCGGTCAGTTGCGGCAACGCCCTCAGCACACCGTCGCCCAGCGCGTGACACACGCGCGCGGCATGGAGATCCGATTCGTTCGCCCGGGCCCGCAGTGCCGCGGTCCCGGCGTCGCCGAGGGTCGCGTCGGCGCCGGCGAGCACCCACAGCAGCAGCGGTCCGCGCGGGTTGGCAAAGAGCGGCTCGAAGTCGAAGTGCAGGGCCTGCCTCGCCCACGGGCGGCGGCAATCGAGGATGCGCAGCGCCCGCCCGTTGGTGACCAGCGCCCAGGCGGCGTCTGCCCCGACGCCGCCGCGGATCGCATCGCGCCACGCCACGTCCACGCCGGCCGACCACGGCAGCGCGATCATCAGCGCGGCCTGCGAACCGCCCGCCGACACCAGGCCCATCAGCATGTCGGTCACCGGCCGGACCCGCGCCGCGCTGTAACCGAGCGAGTCAAGCAGCGGTGACGCGGCGACGTCGAACACCTGCCGCGCTCCAGCGGACGGACCGATCGATCGAGTGACCACGCGCCACCATCGCGCCGCCGCGTGCTCGAACGCCGCCGCCGCAGCCGATCGATCCAGGCCGGGCAGCACGTGCTGCTCGAGGTAGGCGTGCGACAGCAGGTGACCGGTGATTCCGGGAATCACGGCTCTCCACGCAGCGGCCACAACGCGATCAACCGCGCGTGGGCCGCCCGGCTTTCGGCAGGGTTCAACGATGCTGCGCGTCGAGCGAGCGCGGCATCAAGGCGGGCGGCCACCTCCCGTCGCGCCCCCGCCGCGCGCTCGGCGCGCCGGTCGAACAGCGCGCCTTGGTGCGCGAGCGGCTGGGACCGGGCCAGTCGCGCGCGAGCCTCGGCGATTCGCGCGATGACGGCCTCCCGTAACGGCGGCAGGTGCGCGGCCGTGTCCGCGGCGACTCCGGAGCCGGCGGCGGCCACGGCGAGAGCCCGCCACGCTTCGTGGGTGCGCAGGCGGGGGACGGCAATGACCAGGGCGACCACGCGGCGTTCGACCATGCCCCCGGTCAGCCCCTGTTGCGAACACTCGTAGAGCGCGACCGCGGCGCGGCGCCGGCGCCGGACACGGCGCGGCACGGCGAACACCGCGCGATCGAACGCCACGGTGCCGGGATGGCGAAGGCGGCGCTGTTCGGTGACGCGCCGCAGTTCGTCACCGGCCGCGTCGATTCTGGTCGAGGCGACGCGCGCGCGGCCGCCTGGCGGCGGCGCCACGGCGTCGAAGACCGACCGGGCGATGTCGTCTTCAGTCGGGCCCTCATCATCACCGAGCGCCTGCGCGGCGCGCCGCCGCCGGCCTTCGACGTGGGACCACACCGCATCTTCCACGGTTCCCCGGTGCAGCAGGTGCACGGCGTGCACCCGGCGCTGTTGCCCAATCCGATCGACACGGCCCACCCGTTGTTCGAGGCGGCGTGGGTTCCAGGGCAGCTCGAGGTCGATCACCAGGCGGCAGCGCCGATGGAGGTTGAGGCCCTCGCCGGCGGTGTCGGTGGCCAGCAACACGTCGACGTCGCCGCGTTCGAACTGGCGAATCACCTCCTGCCGCATCGGCGCGGGCACGCCGCCGTGGATCACACCCAGCCGGAACGCTGACGCCAGTTGCGCCGAGGCCGCGTGAAGCGTGTCGCGATACTCGGTGAACACCACCGCGGGTTCCCTCGCGCGATCGAGGAAGCGCCGCAGGGCTCCCAATTTCGACGAGCGGCGCGACGCGGCCCGCGCCAGGTCGATCAGATCGGCGAGCTGCCGCCGTTCCGCGTCGTCGTCAAGCAGTCCCGGGCGCGCGAGCGGCTCGTCCAGTTCATCGCCATCGCTGTCGTCGGCGTCATCCAACGGCAGCCAGCCCTGGACGGGAACCGCAGGCGCCCCGCCGGAGAGGAGCGCGAGCCGCCGTGACAGGGTGCGCTCCAGCGCCGCGGCGCTGGACGCCGCGCGGCGGGCGAGGGTGATGGCCACCAGCTGCACGGCGCGCTCGGCCCGGCCGCGGGCCTGCCAGATGGCCCGCGCGTAGCCGTCCGTGGCGCCAAGCAGCCGCGTCTCTTCGGGGGTGGGGGCAACGCTCAGCATCCGAACGCGCCGTTGGTCCGGCAACCCGACGTCGCGGCGGCTGCGCCGAAACACGGTCAGCCGGTCCGAGAGCGAGCCGATGGCCGTCAGGTAATCGAAGTCGGCCTGGTCGCCCGAATGCGGCGTCGCCGACACCAGCACGAGCCACGGCGTGCGCGCGCCCAGGCGATCGACCGCGGCTCCGCGATCGCTGGCCGGCGTCAGGTGATGGGCTTCGTCGGCGATGACCAGGTCGAACGGCACCTCTTCCACCGCCGCCAGCACCTCGGGGCGCTTCACGAAGTCGATCGAGGCGACGACCACGGGATGTGCCGCCCACGGATTGACGCCGGCCGGCAGCGCCTGGAGGCCGAGTGCGATGGAGGCCTGATCCAGCACGGCCGCGTGAATGCCGAAGCGATCGTGCAGCTCGCCGGCCCAGGTGCCGCGAAGGCCGGCGGGGCAGAGCACCAGGGCGCGTTCCACCAGGCCGCGCGACCGGAGCTCGGCCAGGATGAAGCCCGCCTGCACCGTCTTGCCGAGGCCGACGGCGTCGGCGAGCAACACGCGCGTGGCGCCGCGAAGCACGGCGAGCGCCGGCTCCAGTTGATAGGCCAGCAGGTCGAGCGACGCCTCGGCGGCGCTCCACAGGCCCAGCGCCGGCCGCTCCCGCGCGAGCGCGCTCAGCGCGCAACGGAGAACGGCGCGCCGCTTCCGCCGCTGCGGACGCCTGTCGGGTGATGCGCTGATGCGATCAAACGGCGTGATGGCGCGGAACACCCGCCCCGCGTTGTCCGGTCCGCTCCCTTCGAGGGTCAGCAGGGTGCAGTGCTCGAACGATTCAGCGTGCGCGACGGTCCAGACTTCGTCCCGCAGCGTCACGATTGCGCCAGGTCGCATGCCGCCATTGCTGCAAACCCGCGGCCGGGCGAGGTATCGCGCTTTCTCGTGGAATTCGCCGAAGCCGTCCTGTCCGCGGCGCAGTTTCTGCGACGCGACGGGCGTTACCGTACGGCAATTACTGAGCGCTACGCGAGCCGTGGAGCGCGTTGAAGAACAGGCGGAAGGTGGCGTGTGACTGGGCGCGGTGTTGGGGCCGGAACGCGAACAGGATCGCGCGGCCCTGGCCCGACTTGATCTCCACGAGCGCGCCTTTGCCGGCAATCACGCGCTCGCCTTCGAGCCAGCCGCTCAGCAGCACGCCGCTCTTGGCATAGCGCCCGACCACGCGAGCCGTGGGCGCCGCGGCGCCTCCCGGCGCGGTGGCGGCCGGCGGCACCACGTCGAACGCGCTGTTGAACGCGCAGAACCCCGCCGTCTCGCGAGGCATGCCGTAGGTGAGCGGATCCGGATCCAGCTCGAGCCGGATGACCGAGCCCGGGCAGAAATACTCGTTTGGGGGCAGCCCGCGCGTGACGTCCTTCACCGGCGCGTCGAGCAGGTTGATGGCCAGCTCGCTGGCCGAGTCGAGCGCGATCAGCGTGCCGCCGCCATCCACGAACTGGCGGAGCATGTCGGCGCCCTCCATGCCGAGGCCGCCAACGTACTCCGCGGGCATGGTGCCGGCCGGGTGACCGGCGATCAGGCGCTCCGCGCCTTGATCGGGGATCACGACCGCGTCGAAACGCGTGCGCAAGCCGCCGCGCCGGATGTCGGCGTCGGTGATGGTCTCGAACGGGAACTCGTACTGCTCGAGCAGCCAGCGCGTCCAGCCCTCGTCGATGTTCTCGACCCACGGCTTGTAGAGCGCGATCCGCGCGCGCCCCAGCGGCCGCGCGTCTTGCGGCGGCCGTCCTGCTGCGGCGGTGACGCGCAGGCCCAGGTCGCGAGCCACGGCGTCCACGGCCTCGCGCACGCCCTTGGCTTCCGTCACCACCATCGCCCCGGGTTGATACGTGTAACCCTGGATCTCCAGCGGTACGGCGAGCCACGACACCCGCGCCCCGGCCTTGAGCAGCCGGTTGAGGGCGATGCTCGCGCCATTGCCGCGGCCGTCGATGACGTAGTACGCGGCCTTCTTGGTGTCGCCCCAGACACGCGCCGGCGCGATTGATGCGCGATCGAGGCGCGTGGTGGTGGGCGGCTCGAAGTACTGCTCGATGCGATCGACCTTCACGTTCATCTGGAGCGGCAGCGTCCAGCCCGCGACATCGTAGGGACGGTCAACCGGCGCGCCCGGCGCGGGCTTGCGCACCGGATAGTCCTGCTTCTCGAGCAGCGTCTTCGCGTAGGCGCGGAACGGTTGCGCCATCAGGATGATGTCGGTGCCCTGCGGGTAGACCGTGTCGGCGACGCGGAACGGCTCGACCGTCCGCCGGATCTCCACCGCGCCCTCGATCAGGAGCTGTTCGAGCTTGCGCGCCGCGTGCGCGTCGAACTGTTCCGGCGGGATGATGAACGCGAACGGCCCGCCCTTCAGCCCGAGTTCCACCTGCCGCTTGCCCATGCGATAGAAGTTGCGGACCAGGTCCTCGCGGTAGCGCGCCGCGCCGCCGAGGAGGCCCCGCGCCGCCGAGAGGTCGTAGTCAACGATGTCGCGGAGGCGCCAGGCGCCGCCGGGCCACGGGTTCGGGAAGGTGGTGGACGGCTGGTGATCGGGAAAGCCGCGGCCGCCGGTCAGCTGATTCGCCGCCACCGTGATCGGCGTGCCAATGCGCACGCTCGCCGCCTCGGTCAGCATCGTCACGGTGTTGTGGCCGAGCGGGGCCGAGTCTTCGTAGCCGGGCCAGTAGTAGTCGTACAGCGCGTTCTGCAGCACGCCCGAGCGGCCGTCTTCCTCGAGGGACAGGGCCATGGCGTGGCCGAGCAGGCCGGCGATCCGCCAGATCAGCGGGTCGTAGTTGCGGTCGATCGGGTCGGTGTTGGGCGGCACGAAGAAGCGTGGGCCGCGCGGTCCCATCTGGTGCATGGTCAGGAAGACCTGAGGATGCCATCGGCGATAGAAGAAATCCGCGAGCGAGCGGTTCTCCGCCATGTTCATCATGAACGCGTCGCGGTTGATGTCGTGGCCGACGTACTTGTGGTACAGCCACGGCATGTTCGAGCCCTCGAACTCGGTGCCCTTCCACTTGCGGTACCAATCCACCGTGATGGTGTGGCCGTCGGGATTGAGGGACGGAAACAGGATCAGCACCACGTCGCGCAGCGAGCGGAGGACTTCCGGATCCTGGGACGTCGCCAGCGTGTGCAACAGCTCCGGCGCCGCCTGCGTGGCGGCAATCTCGGTGGCGTGGATGCTCATGCCGAGCGCGACGATTACGGGCTGGCGTTCGGCCAGCGCCATGGCCGCCGGCTCATCGAGCGTGCGCGGGTCGGCCAGGCGCAGCGCGTTGGTCCGGATCTGATCGAGCCGGGCGATGTTCTCGGGCGACGACACGATCGCGGCGACCAGGCGCCGCCCTTCGGTGGTGGGTCCGGCGTCCACCAGCTCGACGCGATCGGACGCCGCCGCCACCGTCGTGAAGTATCTCTCCAGGGTGGGCCAGTCGGCGAGCTGGCCGTCGGCGCCCATGCGGAACCCGAACATCGCCTCCGGTGTCTGGATCGCCGGCGGCGCCACCGGCGACTGGGCGCCGAGCGACACCGAGAGAATGGACGCCAGGAGCAGGCCGATCGATCGTGCGCGCATGACGCGCGATCATAGCGCCTTCGCAACGGCGGGTCGCGCGTACAAAAAAGTGGGGTGCCGCGGTGGCACCCCAAGGGACTGTGAGGAACGAGGAAGGGCTACTTCGCGTCGCGCAGGGCTGGCCGCTCGAGTGCGGCGGGATTCTCTGTGGCCTTGGGGCCGTCACTGACCGGCGTCGTCGAGCGGGAGTCGATCCGCGCAAACAGCGCGGCAAGTCCAGCCTGCTGGGGGTCGTAGACACCCCATTCGTCTTTGGCGGGTCGCACGGGTTGAGAGTTGGTAATGGCCATAGTTGGTCTTCGGACAATCGAGGGAGACGCTGACCCATAGAGCAAGGCACGTGCCGGGAACCAGCCAGCCGCCGCTGGCCTCGGAACCTGTCGAATTGCCGTGATTTACCGGCTCGTCCCGAATTCCAGCATCGCCTGGGCGGCGCCGCCTCAGCCACGAATCACGTGGACACCCTTACATTTGTGGCGGGCTCCGGGACCGGCTGGGGACGGAGGCCGGGCCTTCTCCTCGGAGGTTCCGCTTTCTCGCTCTGGCACACGGGTTGCGTCCGCTCCCGGCATGATCGTGAGCTACCTCGGCACCAAGGGCGGCACCGGCACCACCACGCTCGCCGTGAACGGTGCCGCGGATATTCGCCGCCTTTCCCGGAAGCCGACCGTGATCGTGGACCTCAAGACCGGCCCCGGCGACGTCGCCCTGTTCCTCGGCCTGCGGCCGAGGCACACTGTCTTGAACGCCATTGACCATCTCTCCTGGCTGGATCCCGGCGCCATCTCGAAGTTCGTCATCCACCACGAGTGCGGCCTGCACGTGCTCGCCGCCGGCGACGAATTCGGCCGGCCGGCGTCGCGCGACGTGGACGGCGTCGAGCAAATGTTGCGCTGCCTCAACGCGCTGTACGACTTCGTGATTGTGGACGTCGGCAGCACCCTGAGCACCTGCGGCGCCATGGCCCTGCAGCTGTCGGAGACGGTGATGCTGGTGGCCAATCCCGACGTGCCCTGCCTGCGCAACCTGCAGCGGCTGATCGACGCCGTCAAGCTGACCGGCGTTGGTGGCGACCGCCTGAAGATCGTGCTGAACCGGGCCTCCGAGTTCGGCGTGCTGTCGACCGGGCAGATCGAGCGCGTGCTCGGGCTGAACATCGACTACAGCGTCAACAGCGACTACCGGACGGTGGCCTCGGCGGTGAACTCGGGGGTGCCGGTGTCCACCATGCGCGCCCCGGCCGAGCTCCACCACCAGCTGGACGCCATGGCCCGGGCGCTGTGCGGCGCACACGCCGGCCGCGGGCGCCATGAAGCGGGGCCCGGCGCGGAGGATGAGGAAGCCGGGGTAGAAACCCGGCACCAGCTCTAGGGCCTGGCGTACTCCGCCGTGACCTTGGTGGTAATGCCGCCGCGGGCGGTGAAGTCGCCCACCACGGTCATCCGGCGAGGGGCGCAGGCGCCGACCAGGTCGTCCAGAATCTGGTTGGTGGCCGCCTCGTAGAAAATTCCCTTGTTCCGGAACTCCAGCAGATAGTATTTGAGAGACTTGAGTTCGATGCATCGGGCGTCCGGCACGTAGCGGATGCGGATGACACCGAAGTCGGGTAACCCCGTCTTCGGGCACATCGACGTAAACTCGGGGCAGTCGATCGCGATCTCGAATTCACGCTCGGGCCGCGGGTTGGGAAACGTCTCGATGGTCGACGCGGTAGACATGGTGATCAGTCTACGGCAAAAGGATGCAGTCTTCGGATCGGCGGCGATTGACAGCCCCCAAGGTCGGGGTTAGCATACACGCCGCCAACATTGACCCTGGGGGACACGATGGACGAAGCCCGGAGGATGGGCAAGTCGGAGCTTTTTTCACACTTCGCCGAACGGTTCGACATCAAGCGTACGCAGTCGCGCGAGTTCTTCGACGAGCTGGCGATCCTGTGCGAGAAGGAACTGAAGCGCACCGGTGAATTCGTGATCCCCGGTATGGTGAAGCTCGTCGTACAGCACCGGAAGGCCCGGACCGGCCGCAACCCGGCCACCGGCCAGCCGATCGAAATCGCCCCCAAGACCGTGGTCAAGGCGAGAATCGTCAAGCAGCTGAAAGACGCCATTCTTCCCAAGAAGGCAAAGTAACGGACTGGCGAGGGACCTACTTCTTGATCTTCCTCGCCAGCTCCCGGATTTCCAGCCGTTCCATCTTGAACTTCAGCGTGCTCAACGGCACGCCCAGGTAGCGCGCCGTCTGCGTGACGTTCCAGGCGTTGCGCTCGAGCGCCCGCACCAGGAAGTTGCGCTCGAAGGTCCCCAGCGCGCGATCGAGCAGGCTGGTGTCCGACTTGGTGCGATCGAGCTCCACCACGTGGAACTCGAACGGCAGGTCCTCATCCGTGATCCATTCGTGGTCCGAGACCGCGACCAGCCGCTCAATCAGGTTCTCCAGCTCGCGGATGTTCCCCGGCCACCAGTAGTGCGACAGCATGCGCAGCGTCGATTCCGCGATGCCGCGGACCGGCTTGTGGAAGCGCGCGCTGTAGCGGCGGAGGAAGAAGTCGGCCAGCACCGGGATGTCGTCGATGCGCTCGCGCAACGGCGGTAGCCGGACGGGAATCACGTTGATCCGATAGAAGAGGTCCTCGCGGAAGGTCCCGTCCTTCACCGCCCGCTCGAGGTCGACGTGGGTGGCCGCGATCAGCCGGAACGCGGTGCGCACCGGCCGCGTGCCGCCGACCCGCTCCACTTCGCCTTCCTGGATGGCGCGCAGGAGCTTGGCCTGCAGGTCGGACTTGAGGTCGCCGATCTCGTCGAGGAACAGCGTGCCGCCGTTGGCGAGCTCGAACTTGCCGATGCGCTGCTGCACGGCGCCGGTGAAGGCGCCCTTCTCGTGACCGAAGAGCGTGCTCTCGACCAGCTCGCGCGGGATGGCGGCGAGGTTGACCGCCACAAACGCCGCCTCCGGATTCGCCGACTCGCGGTGGAGGAGCCGGGCCAGCAGTTCCTTGCCGGTGCCGCTCTCGCCCAGGATCAGCACGGTGGCCGACAGCTTCGCCACCTTGTGCACCGTCTCGAGCACGTCCTTCAGCGCGGTGCTCGGGCCGGTGATGAAGTCGCGGCCCCCCGCCTCGCCGGCCGCGTCCTGCAGCGTCAGCACGTGGCGATTGAGGTCCTGGCGCTCGCCGGCATGGCGCACCAGCGCGCGGAACACGTCGGGGTCGGCGTCCTTGGTGAGGAAGTGGTAGGCGCCCAGCTTGATCGCGCTGACCGCGCCGTCAACGTCGGGCGCGGTCGAGGTCATGATCACCTCGACCAGCGGGAAGTTCTCCCGCACCACCTGCAGCAGGTCCAGCCCGGCGAGCGCCGGCAGCTGCATGTCAGCGACCAGCACGTCCACGTCCTCGCGGTCCATCAGCGCCAGGCCGGCTTCCGCGGACGAGGCGCGAATCACGCGGTAGTCGCGCCGCAAGGTCTGCGACAGGCGCTCGCGCGCCTCGTCTTGGGCGTCAATCACCAGCACGGTCTTGCGGCGGACCGACATCAAGAGGAGTATAAGGGGTCTGACCCCGGGACCAATTCAACCCCTATGACGAGTGTCTGGATCGTGGCGCTGGCGGCATTATCGGTGGCAGTGGTGGCGTACGCACAGGCCCGGCGGACCGCCCGCCAGCTGGCGCAGATCACGGAGATGTACTGGCAGCTCAAGTTCGACCATGGCGAGCTCAAGGCCAAAGTCGACCCGTCGACGCCTCCCGCGCCCAAGCCGAAAGAAACATTCGTCCCGCTGACGCAGCTGAAACGCTGACTTGCGAGGTTTACCCCGCCGAAGCCTTGGCGGAGGCGGGCGCTTGACCTTCCGTTCAGTTCCGAGCGACATTGAGGGGTTGGCCGCCTTCGCCGGAGGCTTCCTCTTGGCCAAGGCTCAGGAGGGCAAGACGGCTGGCGACGCTCGTGCGGCACCGCATTCATATCTGGTAACGGATCTATATGGCGAACGCATACGACGTGGTAGTGGTTGGCGCGGGGACTGGCGGGTACGTCGCGGCCATCCGCGCCGCGCAGCTCGGCCTCAAGGTGGCGGTGGTCGAAAAGCAGAAGGCGCTGGGCGGCACCTGCCTGATTTGGGGATGCATTCCCACCAAGGCCCTGCTCGAGCACGCGCACGCGCTCAAGGTCGCGCAGGGCGCGAAGGAATGGGGCCTGCTCGGTGTCGACGGCGCCGCCGTGACCATCGACATGCCGGCCGTGCACGCGCGCAAAGACAAGATGATCTCGGGCCTCACCGGCGGCATCGAGATGCTGTTCAAGAAGAACAAGATCGACTGGATCAAGGGCACCGCCCGCCTCACCGGCAAGCAGGGCGTGGAGGTCACGCTGCACGACGGCGGCAAGCAGCAACTCACCGCGGCCAAGGAGATCATCGTCGCCACCGGCTCGGCGGCGCGCAGCGTCCCCGGCATCGAGGTCGATCGCCAGCGGATCATCTTCAGCGACGAAGCCATTCACCTGCCCTACGTCCCCAAGTCGATTGCCATCATGGGCAGCGGCGCGGTGGGCGTGGAGTTCGCGTCGATCTTCAGGAGCTACGGCAGCGAGGTCACCGTCATCGAGCTGCTGCCGCGGGTGGTGCCGGGTGAAGACGAGGCGGTGTCGGCCGAACTCGAGCGCGCGTTCAAGAAGCGCGGCATCAAGGTGATGACCGGCTCGAAGGTCACCTCCGCCAAGGCGGGCGCCAAGGGCGTCGACATCGACGTGCAGAGCGGTGATGGCAAGTCGCAGAAGCTGAGCTTCGACCTGCTGCTCGTGGCCACCGGCCGCGGCCCGGTCACCGAAGGCCTCGGCGCGGAAGCGCTCGGCATCAAGATGGACCGCGGCTATGTGGTAGTGGATTCGCTGTTCAAGACCAGCGTCCCCGGCATCTCGGCCATCGGCGACGTCATCACCATGGGCGGGCCGCACTACCAGCTCGCGCACGTGTCATCGATGGAAGGCGTCCTGCTCGCGGAGCGGATTGCCGGCCACGCCGTGCAGCCCATCAACTACGACCACGTGCCGCGCTGCACCTACAGCGATCCGGAAATCGGCAGCGTCGGCCTCACCGAAGCGCAGGCCAAGGAGCAGGGCCACGAGGTCCGCATTGGCACGTTTCCGTTCCGCGCCCTGGCGCGCGCCCGCATGGCGGGTGAGACCGACGGCTTCGTGAAGATCGTCGCCGAAAAGAAATACGACGAGATCCTGGGCGTCCACATCATCGGCCCGCGCGCCACCGAAGTGGTGGCCGAGGCGGTGATGGCGCTGCGCATGGAAGTGACCGTCGAAGAACTGGTCAGGACCATCCACGCGCACCCGACCATGTCGGAGGCCGTGCTCGAAGCGGCGCACGCGGCGCACGGAGCCGCCATTCATATTTAGGGCCTGAGGCCTGGGGCGTCCGAGCCTGTAACTTGAGAAGTAACTATGTCTACACCGGTAGTAATGCCCCAGATGGGCGAGTCGATTGCGGAAGGCACCATCGTCCGCTGGATCAAGAAGGTCGGCGACGCGGTGGACCGCGACGAGCCGCTGTTCGAGATTTCAACCGACAAGGTTGACGCCGAGATCCCGTCGCCCGCCGCCGGCGTGCTGATGTCGATCGCGGTGAAGGAAGGCGAGACGGTCCCGGTCAACAGCGTCGTCGCGACCATTGGCGCCGCGGGCGAGATGGTGGAAGCGCCGGCTGCACTTGCTGCACCTGCCGCAGCTACTGCATCCGCGGCACCAGCGGCACCAGCGGCACCTGACGCACCTGATGCACCTGATGCACCCGACGCACCCGGTGACCGCCAGAAGTCTTCGCCGCTGGTCCGTCGCATTGCCAAGGAACACAACGTGGACATCAGCCGGATCCACGGATCGGGCATCGGTGGCCGCGTCACCAAGCAGGACATCCTCGGCTTCATCGACAGCGGTGCGGCCGCGGTCCCGGCGGCGCCGGCGGTTGCCCGGCCCGCCCAGGAACACCCCTCGACGCCGGTGGTGCGGGCGGCCGGCGACACCGTTGTCCCAATGTCGGTGATGCGCAAGAAGATCGCCGAGCACATGGTGGTCAGCAAGCGCACCTCGGCGCACGTCTACTCGGTGTTCGAGGTGAACTATTCGCGCGTCGATCAGATCCGGAAGGCGAAGAAAGACGAGTTCGAACGGTCGGGCGCGAAGCTCACGTTCACGTCCTTCATCGCCAAGGTGGTGGTCGATTGCCTGCGCCGGCACAAGGTCATCAACGCCTCCATCGACGGCGACAACATCATCTACCGCAGCGACATCAACCTCGGCATTGCCGTGGCGCTTGAGAACGGGCTGATCGTGCCGGTGGTGAAGGCCGCTGGTGAGAAGAACACGCTCGGCCTGTCCAAGGCGATCCAGGACATCGCGGAGCGCGCCCGCGCGAAGAAGCTCAATCCCGAGGAAGTGCACGGCGGCACCTTCACCATCACCAACCCCGGCAACTTCGGCGCGCAGTTCGGCCTGCCGATCATCAACCAGCCGCAGGTCGCCATCCTCGGCGTTGGCGCCATCGAGAAGCGCCCGGTGGTGATCGACGATGCGATTGCGATTCGGTTGATGGGCTTCCTGACGCTGGGCTACGACCACCGGCTGGTGGACGGCGCGGTGGCCGATCAGTTCATGGCTGACGTCAAGAAGGGCATCGAGACCTTCGACCCGGCACAGGTGTGACACCGCTCCAGGTCCGGCGGCTCGGCGTGGTCCCGTACGCGGACGCGCTCGAGCTGCAACGCGGGCTGGTCGAAGACCGCAAGACCGGGCGCATTCCCGACACGCTGTTGCTCCTGCAGCATCCGCATGTCCTGACCATCGGCGTGAAGAAGGATGGCCGGCGGCACATCCTGGCGGCGCCCGACCTGCTGGCCGCGCGCGGCGTCGAGGTGTTCGAGACCGGCCGCGGCGGCGACGTCACGTATCACGGGCCCGGCCAGCTGGTGGGCTATCCAATCATCGACTTGAATCCGGACCGGCGCGACGTGCACCGCTATGTCCGCGATCTCGAGGAGGTCATGATCCGCGTGTGCGCCGACTACGGCGTGGTGGCCGATCGCGTGACGGGGATGAGCGGGGCCTGGATCGGCGACGCGAAGATCGGCGCCATCGGCGTCCGCATTTCGCGCTGGGTCACCAGCCACGGCTTCGCCTTCAACGTCACGACCGACCTCGACTTCTTCAACCTCATCGTTCCCTGCGGCATCGCCGACCGCGCCGTCACCTCCCTGGCCGCCCAAACCGGCCGTGCCGTTGAGCTCGACGAGGTCGAAGATCGCTTTATCCGCCATTTGTCGGAAGTCTTCGCGCGCGAACCGCTCTAGCAGCTAGCGGAGGGTCGTTTCGTAGCGCACGCGGTCGCGTGTGGATAGCGCCGGCGCCACCACCGTTGCAATGCCCGATGGCTGAAGGGTCACGGGCATCATCGACGAGCGGCCCGGCGTGCCTTCGTCTCGCGTCACGGCCACCAGCGCCATGTGGAGGCGCGGCGATCGCGTGATCGCGGTGCGAATGATGCGGGTGGCGGCCGCCGCCAGCGCATAGGGGCCGGGCGGCCACAGGCGCGCCACCCGCGCGTCGAGCCGGGCCAGCTGTGCGGCCGACAGCACGCGCGGGATGGTGCGCCCGCCGATCGCCGCTTCATCCCACGGCACGATCACCTGGTGCGGGGGCCGGCCCAGCACCGACAGCGAGATGTCCGACGGTGCCGCGTTCGCTTCGAGCGCGGTGATGGCGGTGACCGCGGATCGCAAGGCTTCGGCGCCGGTGCCGAACAGCCTCGTCCGCGGGATGCCGAGTTCGTTCACGCCGCGCTCGACCAGCCCGGACTGGGCGGCACCGGCGCAGAGCAAGGGCGCCGACTGGTTGAGTCCCGCCACCCGTCTCAGGAGCGCGAGCCCCGCCTCGTCTTGCCACTCGCCGCCGGGCTGCCCCGCGCGATCGGCGAACACGATCATGGCGGCGCCCACCACGGCGGCGACGTCGTTGGTGCCCGCCATCACCGTGTGATACCGGTCCACCGGCCCCGATTGCGCCACGTCCAGGGCCTTGCCCTCGGCGACCGTGCCCAGATCGTCCACCAGGACGATTCGCGACACCAGGTCAGTGGCGGCCAGCTGGCGCGCAAAAGCGCTACCGATTTCCCCGGCCCCCAGAATCACGACAGTCGGCACGCGGACTATTCTATAGGCATGGCACGAGTCACCTTGGTCACCGGCGGCACGCGGGGCATCGGCTACGCGCTGGCGGAAGCGCTCCTCCGGCACGGCGATCAGGTGGCCATCACCGGTACCTCCAGCGACAGCGTGGTGCGTGCGGAGCGCGCCCTGGCCACGGCCGGCGGCGATGCCGGCCGCGTGGCGGGCATTGTCTGCGACGTTCGCGACCCGGCGTCGGCGGAGCTCGCGGTGCGGACCGCCGCCGCCCGATTCGGCGGACTCGATGCGCTGGTCAACAATGCCGGTGTCGGCGTCGGCGTGCCGATCTCGGAGATGCCGCACGATGAATGGGACCGCATCATCGGCACCAACCTCACCGGCGTGTTCAACTGCTGCAAGGCGGCCATTCCCGTGCTGCGCGAGCGCGGCGGCGGCTGGATCGTGAACGTCAGCAGCCTCGCCAGCAAGAACCCTTTCGTTGGCGGCGCCGCCTACTGCGCGTCGAAAGCCGGGTTGAACGCGTTCAGCGAAGCGCTGATGCAGGAACTGCGCGGCGACAACATCCGCGTCACTTACATCCTGCCCGGTTCGGTGGCGACCGGGTTCTCGGGCCGTGAAGAGACGACCGGCGCGGACTGGAAGCTCCAACCGGAAGATGTGGCACAAGCCATCGTCGACGTGCTGAACCATCCCGGCCGCAGCCTGCCGAGCCGCGTCGAGATCCGTCCCTCGAAGCCGCAGAAGAGCTAAGTGATCGCCAACCGCTACGAGCCGCTGGAAGTGGCGCCGCCGGGCGCGGCGGTCAAGGCGCGCGACATGCAGACGGCGCAGACCGTGATGCTGCGGCCGGTGATGCGTCTCGACGAACGGCTGCGCGGCATCTTTCACCCGTCGCTGGTCACCATCTTCGACATCGTGCACGACGGGTCGGCGACGTTCGCCGCGTGCGAGTTCGTGCTCGGCCGCAGCTTGCGCCTGATCATGGGCGGCCAGCCATTCAACGGCCGCCGCGCCTCGGAGATTGTCGCGGAGATCTCAGACGGTGTCGCGGAGCTTCACGCGCGGGGCATTCACCACGGCGCCATCACCATCGACACCGTGTTGCTGACGACGAAGGGCAAGTCGAAGTTGGATCTGGTGCACGCCGTGGCGTCCACCGAGGCCACCGACCTCGATCACCTGCGCGGGTTGCTGGCGGACCTGACCCACATTCGCCCGCCGGCGCCCGAACTGGCCTCGGTTGACTCCGCCGCCCTGTTGGCGGCGAAGCTGCGCGCCTGGCCTAGCTGATGGTGAACAGCCATTTCGGCAGGTCCACGTTGCTGCCGCTGATCATCGTCACCACGCGCTGACCCGGCGCCGAGGCCTTGCCGGCCATGATCGCCGCGGTGGCGGCGGCGCCGGCGCCTTCCACGATTAGCCGCTCTTCGGTGGCCAGGCCTTTCATGGCCCGCGCCAGGTCGTCTTCGCTGACGGTGACTATGTAGTCCACGACCTGCTTCACCAGCGGGAACGTGATGCTGCCGGCCTCGATGTTCCCGGTGAGGCCGTCGGCGAGCGACTGCCGCGGCGTGATCTCGGTGATGCGCCCGGCCTCCAGGCTCAGCGTGAACGGAGACGACGCTTCGACTTCGACGCCGACAATGGTCACGCGCGGCGCCGCGGCCTTGAGCGCGAGGCCCATGCCGCTGGCGAGACCGCCGCCGCCCAGCGGGATCACCACCACGTCGAAGCCCGCCATCGCCTCGACGATCTCGAGGCCGATCGTGCCGGCGCCGGCGATCACGTCGGGGTGGTTGTACGGGGACACATACACCGCGCCTTCGGCCACCGCGTACTGCCTGGCCTGTTTCTCGGCGGCGTCGTAGTCGTCGCACTCGCCGTGGAGCACGGCGCCATGGCGGCGAATCGCGTTCTTCTTCGCTTCAGGCGCGCCGGCCGGCGTGAAGACCACGCACGCCATGCCCAGCCGCTCCGCCGCCAGCGCCAACGCGCGCCCATGATTGCCGGCCGAGGCCGTGACGATGGTCAGGTCCCGCGGCGACACCGGCGCGCCGTCGTCGGCCGGCTCGATTAGCCGCAACGCCGCGTTCAGCGCGCCGCGGATCTTGAAGGAGTTGGAGAGGTTGAGCGACTCGATCTTGAGGAAGACGCTGCCGTCGGCAATGGACGACAGCCAGTGCGACGGCAGCAAGGGCGTTGGCTGCAGGTGCGGCGCGAGCCGCCGCCTGGCTTCGTAGATATCGAGCGCGGTGGGCAACATCATGAACCCTGCAGCAGTTGCGGCAACTGCGTCACGAACGCCGACCTGGCCATCACCTGGCCGACGCCGGCCTGGCGGGCCTGGGCGATCAGGTCGGTTTGCACGTGCGACACGAACCCGACGGTCGGCACCGAGGCCAGCGCCGGGTCGGCCCGCAGCGCGGCCACCGCCTCGAGCGGACGCACCTTCACGCTGTTGAGGTCGAAAATGACCAGGCGCGGCGCCTTGGTCCGGACCGCCTCGACAATCGCCTCGGGCGAGCGCGCGAAGGCGATTTCGACGCCCAGGGCTTTGGCGGCGCTCGAGATGCGCGATGCAAACATCAGATCGTCCACGGCAACGATGACCACCCCTGTATCCTAGTTCAATGATCCTCGGGGCCGCGGCGGAAGGGCCATTTCAGAAGAACGGCTACGTGCTGGGGTGCGAACGCACGAAGGACGCCGTCTACATCGATCCCGGCGACGAGGTGGAGCACCTGCTGGAATTCGTCTCCGTCCAGGGTCTGACGGTCAGCGGCATCCTGCTGACCCACGCTCATGTCGATCACGTGTCGGGCGTTGCTGAGGCCAGGCGGCGCCTGGGCGCGCCGATCTACCTGCACCGGGCGGACCAGCCGCTGTACGACCACGCCGCAAGGCAGGGCGCGATGTTCGGCATCCAGGTGGAGCAGCCGCCGCCCGTCGATCGCTATTACGAGGGGCAGGGGCCCATCACCTTCGGTGACTACGTGGTGCACGTTCACCACACGCCGGGTCACGCCCCGGGCGGGGTGTGCCTGGCGGTCTCGAAAACCGGCGACGCCGCGGCGCCGGCGCTGTTCGTCGGCGACACCCTGTTCGCCGGGTCGATCGGCCGCACCGACCTGCCGGGGGCCGACTACGAGACCCTGCTGAAGGCGATCACCGGCGTGCTGTTCGCGTTTCCCGACGAATCGGTGGTCTATTCCGGCCACGGGCCCGAGACGACGATTGGCCGCGAGCGCCGGACGAACCCGTTTGTGTTGGAGTACTTGGAAAACAAGCGGCTTGGGGCTTGAGACTTGGGACCCGACTATTGAGCACCGGGAAAGAATGGTGGCTGAAACAACTCGTAGTCAATTGGAAACCGCGTCCCCTCTCGCGAGAGAAGCCCGACCACGAAAAGCAGCTGGCCTGGTCGCCTGAAGTCTGGCCGACTCACCGCGTCGACGCGGTCACAGAGACCACATCGTGCTATTCTTGTGACTACATGTGGAGGTGTCGCACGTGGAAACAGTCGGCATTCGCGAACTGAAGAGCGGTCTGAGCCGCTACCTGAGGCGGGTGCGCGCCGGTGCGCGCGTGACCGTGACTGAGCGCGGCCGAGCGATTGCGACCATCACGCCGGTCAGTCTCCCAGCCGACCTGAAATGGGCGCACGCGCTGGTGATCGGTGGACGAGCGCAGTGGGCCGGCGGTAAGCCCGCGGGCGCCAAGCGTCCGAAACCAACGGCCTCAGGGCGTTCGGTCTCGGCCGCTGTACTCGAGGACCGGCGATGACGCTCTACCTCGACACGAGCAGCCTCGTGAAGCTGTACGTGGCCGAGGCCGAGAGCGAGTCGGTGCGCCGGCTGGTGGACCATGCCGACATCGTCGCGACAGCCGCGATTGCCTACCCCGAAGCACGCGCGGCGCTGGCACGCCGCCGACGTGAGGGTAACCTGCCGGCACGGGCCTTTGCGGCGGCAAAGCGGGCACTCGACGACGACTGGCCCCGATACCTGGCCGTCGACGTGACGTCCGCGGTGTGCCGCGAGGCGGGCGCCTTGGCGGAGCGCCATGGCTTGCGCGGCTACGACAGCGTGCACCTGGCCGCGTTCCTGCACCTGGCCCGTGCTGCTGGCAAAGCGGCGGTGCGGTTCTCGTGCTTCGACGACCGCCTGACCCGTGCGACCCGCACCGCGCTTCGGACGCTCCGGCCAGCCGGGCGCTGAAGGCATCTCGGACTGGGAGAGTGTGTCGCCGCAGAATTCGCCCGTCATGCTGCGGTGACGGGCCAGTTGCGAGGTTCGTCCCAGACACCCAGCCAACTCGTCCGGAAGGCATCGGCAGCGACGTGGAGATCGTCCTGAAGCCGCGCGCTCGGACGGCGGGTCGAGCGCGGGTGCTGGTCGCCTGAGATCTGTCCGACATTTGTATGCATACTTCGGACAGCCTCATCCCGACTCGGACCCACGAGATCCGGGAACGACTCGTTGTGAATGGTTGCACCGGAGGCCGCCCGTTTCACGCTGCGTGATGAGGTCGCTGCGAGTTCCGTCTCATACACCAGCCGCAGAATTTCCGCGCTTCACCAGTTTCTTGCTCCAAGGACAAATGCGCAGCGAGCCGGTCGGTCTCCGGTCGGGACAACCGGCCAGTTGCGAAGGTCGTCCCAAAACACCAACTGGAGAGATTCAGAATGGCTCTTAAATGGGCGTAACGTGCGATGGGGCCGGGCGCGCGGCGTGTCTTCCGTTGGGGACCGTTACTTCGGCGGCCCGAACGGCAGCGTCTTGCCGTCGGCGAGCTTCGCCTCGACGCCCTGCGCGAGGCGGCCGGCCTTCAACGCCGCGTCGGCAACCGCGCTGATACCCGTCGGCATGGTTTCGCGCAGCTTGGCGCCGAGTGTCTGCGCGGCGGTCGACGCCGGCTTCGGCAGGAACACCGACACGCTCGTCGATATGCCCGGCTTTACCTGCCCGGCGGGGCCGAAACGCCATCCCGCTTTCATCAGGACTCCAATCACGTCTCCGGCCACCACCCATTGCTCGGACTTGCCGTTGTTCTGCACCGTCATCAGGAAGCAGACGGGCAGCTCGCCCGGCGGCATGATGACCGCGTCGACCGTTCCGGCAAACGAGACGCGGTGCGAGGTATCGTAGTGTTCCGCCACGGTCCCTTGCGCCAGGAGCGGCGCCAGTGACAGGACAGCAATCAACGTGACGGTCTTCATCATGTCGCTCCTCTTTTGAGTAATGTCACTCTTCGCGCAAGGCGCTCACCGGATCGAGGTGAGTCGCGCGGCGGGCCGGCAAGTAGCAGCCGATCGCTGCGACACCGGCAAACGCCAGCGCCACCGCCACGAAGGTGGTGGGATCGGATGGGCCGAGCCCGAACAGCATCGCGCGCAGGTACTGCGTGAGGTTCAGCGCGCCGGCGAGGCCAATCGCGATCCCGAGCCCGGCAAGTGCGGCACCTTGCCCAAGCACCAGCGCCAGAATCTTCGGACGTGGCGCGCCGAGCGCCATGCGAATGCCGATCTCTCGCGTGCGTCGCGTCACCATGTAGGCGATCACACCGTAGATCCCGATCGCCGCCAGGACGGCGGCCAGCACACCCAGCACGCCGATCAGTGCCGCGTAGAAGCGCGGCCTGGCAATCGACATCGAGACCAGCGCGTCCATCGTGAAGATGTTCGTCAGCGCCGCGTCAGGTTCAGACTGCGCGACGATGCTGCGCAGATCGGGGACCAGCGTCGTGGGGTCGTCGTTCGTCCGTACTACGTAGAATCGGCCGCCGAGCACACGATCGGTCATCTGCAGCATGGGATCGCCAGGCAATTGACGAAAGTCGAGGAAGAACTGCGGCGCGGGCTCGCGATCGAGCGTGGCCTGGCGGATGTCGTCGACCACGCCGATGATCTGCCACGGCGCCGGCCCGATCGAGTTGACGAGGGTGCCGACCGGGTTGTCCGCGCCGAAGTACTGTCGCGCCAGGGCGCGGTTGATCATCATGGCCGGCTGCGCACCGGCGCCGTCCTGCTCGCCGAACCACCTGCCGGCGACGAGCGGCACCCCCATCGCGCGCAAGTAGTCGCGGCTGACGAGGCGTGCCTGGGGAAGTTCCACCTGGCCACGGGCGAGGTCCGGCCGCTGCGGCACCGCGAACCGTAGTCGCAGCGCGAGCGGCGCGAGCGGCAGCACGTTCGTCGCACCGGCAACCTGCACGCCCGGCAGCATACGGAACCGGGTCAGGAGTTCTTCATCGACAGCCTGACGTTGTTGGCTCTCCGCAAGATGTCCCTGCGGCATGACGACCTGGAAGGTCAGCACGTTTTCCGGGTCGTAGCCGATCGGCACGCTGGACAGCATCACGAAACTGCGGCCGAGCAGACCCGCGCCGACCAGCAGCACCGTCGCCAACGCGATCTCGGCCACGACCAGCACGCTTTTCGTCAGGTTCTGACGGCGGAAGCTGAAGCCGGCGGCCACCGACGCGGTCGCGTCCTTGATCACGTGCACCGGATCGACCTTCGCGAGATGCGACAGCGGCGCAAGGCTGCAGAGCAACCCGGTTGCAAGCGATGCCGCTGCGGCGAACAGCAGCACTCGCCAATCGATCGCCACCTGATCGACCCGCGGCAGGATGGCGGTGCTGCCTGTCGTGAGCCACGCCGGCGCATTGACTGTCGAGAGCGTCTTGAGGAGCGCGATGCTGCCGTAGGCGATGACGATCGCGGCCAGTCCGCCGGCAGCGGCGAGCACGATCGTTTCGGTCAGCACCTGGCGAGCGAGCCGGGCACGGCTGCCGCCGAGCGCGGCGCGAATGGCGAGTTCCCGCTCGCGATTGCTGCTGCGCGCGAGCAGCAGATTAGCGACGTTCGCGCAGGCGATCAGCAGCACGAAGACGACGGTCGCAAAGAGTACGAGCAGCGCCGGCCGCACCGGCGCGACCAGTTGATCGTTCGCGCGTGTCACCGTAAATCGCTGCTGCTCGGAATCAGCGGGCGGGCTGCCTCGCATCTGTGCCCCGATCACATTTGCCTCGGCCGAGGCGGCCTCCAGTGACACACCGTCCGCGAGCCGCGCGATCATCGAAACCCGTGCGATGCCGGTAGCCGGCATCTCCGTCGGGACCAGAGGAACCCAGAACTCGGTCTGTGGATCGGGAAAGTCGAAGTCAGGCTGCGCGACTCCGGTCACTGCATACGATCTGCCGTCGAGCATCAACGGCGTCGTCAGGACATTGCGGTCCCCTGCGAAGTAGCGTTGCCATGCCCGGTAGCTGAGCACGATCCGCGGTTCCGCGCCCGGAGTCGCATCGCGCTCATCGAAGACCTGGCCGATGAGCGGTGGGACACCGAGCGTTGCGAAGAGCGCGGGCGAGACGCGCCGCCCGTTCAAACGCACGGCCTCACCCCGGCCGGAGAGCGTCATCGCTACGGGCGAGTAGATCGCCATGTGCGACAAGGTGCGCGACTGCTCGCGCCATTCGAGGAATTCGTGCTGTTGGACGCCCGACACGCGCAGCGCCTGACCGTTTGGACTTAGCTCCGCCGGCACGTTCTCGATGAGGCGCACCAGGCGATCGGGATCCTTATAAGGAAGCGGCGTCAACAGCAGCGTGTTGACGACGCTGAAGATCGCGGTGTTTGCGCCGATGCCCAGCGCCAGCGTGAGGACCACCACCGAGCTGAACGTCGGAGCCCGCAACAAGACTCGAACCGAGTACCGCACATCCTGTCGGAGGTTGTCGCCGGCCATGCCGACCAACCCGGTCCGGGTAACGCGGCGCCACTGGCCGCTCCGCGGCCACAAGTTGGCCGGCCGCAAGTGCTCGCCGGGTCCATTGCGGATGGTATCGACGGTGGCACTCGCACACAGCCTGAGCACGCTGATCGCTCCCGATTGGCGATGCGCGTTGCGTGCCCGATCGCGGAAGGCCTCGACCATGGCGTCACCCATCTCGTCGCGGAAGCTCGAGGGGTACGCTCGCACGAGCAATCGGAACCAGCGCTCGGCGAAGACAATGACGGCAGGGTCTTTCGTCACCGCGTCTCTTTGGCGAGCAGTCCGCTCAACCGCGCTGCGCGCATCAGTGTCATCATCCGCTGGGCCTCGGCGCGGGCGAGGCGCAGACCCGTATCGGTGATGCGATAGTAGTTACGGCGCTCGTCACCCGCGTCCGGCGCCGGGCGGCGCGCCGCGGACTCGATCAATCGGTGTTCGACCATCCGCGCTAGCGCGCGGTACATGGTGCCGACGTCGGGGACAGCGGTCTCGCCGCGTTCCTGGATGTCTAGAATGATCCCGTAGCCGTGCCGCTCGCCGGCCGCGAGGCTGATCAAGATATGAAACTCGACGGCGCGAAGGGCGGCGCCCCGGTCTTTATCCATGTAAGGCCTTCTCTGTATGCGTCGCGCATATATATGCACGCCGCATGCATTCGTGTCAATCGATGTTGCGGTTTTTCAGTCTTGAGCAGACTCTGGTACGGCCATCTGCAGTGCGATACGTCGCTCAGGCATCGCTGAGGGCGTCGGTGGAATTGATCTTGAGCGCGCGCCGCGCGGGTTCGACGCAGGCAAGTCCCGCCCCAGCGACGCCTGACTTGCGGGACACCCGCCACCTTCACGCCGCTGTCACCAGCCAGTTGCGAAAATCGTCACCAAACACCCAGCCATCTCAGTTTCAGAAACCCGGTTGGCCGTCGTTGGCTCCGCGCGACAGTAGTAATGAATATGCCTCTGTTCTTTGTTAGTGGGCGTGCCGAGACCCCGTCCTTTACCAAGCGCTAGGCGCCTCGATCTGGTTCAAACCGGGCCGGAAGGTAGAATCGGGACCGAGCCGACGAAGAGCTGCCGCTCAACGGACCGTTGCGGCACCGAAGAACGCCGGGCCGACGATGAGCGACGGCCGGCCCCACGTCCGACGCCCCTACATCGACCAGGTCGTCTTCGGGCTCCCCGCCCGCTGCGCGTTGGATTCCGCGTTCACCACGAACTCCACCCGCCCGACCGTCAGCTTGTCGCCATCGCTCAACGTGGCCTTGATCACCTTGCGGCCGTTTACGAACGTGCCGTTGGTGCTGCCCAGGTCTTCGAGCTCGAGCTCGTTGGCTTCGCTCAGGGTGAAGCGGCAGTGCACGCGCGACACCAGGGCGGCGTCCACGACGAAGTCGGCGCGTGGCGCGCGGCCCATGGTCTTCAACGTGCCGGGCAGCAGGCGAAACGTCAGTTCAACGTCGGCAGGGTCGATGGATTGAAGGGTCCACATGATCGGATGTGGGCTTCAGTGTAAACGACACCGGCCGACTTGTGGTACAAGCTCGAGTAGGCTCGCTCGCCACCTTCAGTGACACCGACCGCCTTACTCACCGACCGGCTTCCCATAACCAGGCCGGTAGTTCTTGTGGCACGAGGTGCAGGACTCCATGAGCTGATCGCTGAGGGCCACGATCCCCTCGACGTTCCTGGCCTTGACCGCTTTCACGGCGGCGGCGCCGGCGTCGAGCATCAGCTTGGCGTCGGTCATCCACTGCTTCCGGTCGCGGGCGCGGCCGGGCAGCATCAGCAGGTTGGCCGACTCGGCGACCATGAGGGCCTGGCCCTCGAGCACCGTCCATTCGGCATCGGTCTTCGGCGTCCGCGACTCGATGTAAAACAGCGCGTCGGAGGCCGGGTAGATGATCTTCACCATGAGGTCGCTCATGGAGCCGACATTGCGAGTCGGCGGGCGATCCGCCGCCGGCTGTTTGGTCGCCGGCTGCCCAGGCGCCGCCGGCGCCTGCGCCAACACTGTTGCGCCAACCAGGAGCACAAGGGCCAGGGTCTTCATGCGGCGGAAGTCTAGCACCATGACCGGAGTGGACAAATACGTGGCCAACGTGCCACGCAGGCCCCACTTGAATTAATATCCGGCGTGCATATGGAGGCTCGCATGTCCCGACGGTTGCTCTCGGTCTTGATCGCGTTCGGCTGCCTGACATCCGGTTCCGTCCGGGCGCAGGTCCCGGCGCCACCGCCCGCCGCGCCGGCCGCGGTGACGGCCAACGATTACACCGACGACAAGTCGTGGCTGTGCCGGCCCGGCCGAAAGGGCGACGCCTGCGACATCGACCTGACGACAACGGTGATCGCGGCTGACGGAACGATGACGCGCGAGACGTGGGCGGCCGACCCGAAGGCGCCGGTTGACTGCTTCTACGTCTATCCCACGATCTCCACCGACCTCACCGACAACAGCGACATGACCGCCGACCCGGCGGAGCTCAACGTGGTGGCGCAGCAATTCGCGCGGTTCGCCTCCAAGTGCCGTCCCTTTGCCCCGCTCTACCGGCAGCTCACGCTCGCCGGCCTGCGCAAGCAGCTGACCGGTCCCCGCTTCGCGTTCGAAAAGGGCCTGCAGTACGACGATGTCCGCGACGCGTGGCGTTCGTACCTGCAGCGCGACAACCAGGGCCGCGGCGTGGTGCTGATCAGCCACTCGCAAGGCTCGTTCATCCTGACGGAGTTGTTGCGCCAGGAGGTTGAAGGCAAGCCGGTTCAGAAGCAGCTCGTCTCGGCGCTGATCCTCGGCGCCACGCTCGAGGTGCCGGCCGGCAAGGACGTGGGCGGCGCGCTCAAGGTGATTCCGCTGTGCCGCAAGCCGGGACAAATCGGGTGCGTCGTGAACTATTCAGCGTTCCGATCCGACGTGCTGCCGCCCGCCAACTCGCGCTTCGGCAAGGCCACCAACACCGGCATGTCCGGCTCGTGCACCAACCCCGCCACGCTGGGTGAGGGCAGCGCGCCGCTCCGGGCTTACCTGTCGGCGTCGGGCCGCACGATCACCGGAACCACCGCCGCGGCGCCGTGGGCCGCCGGAAAGACCGTGGACACGCCATTCGTGAGCGTGCCAGGGTTGCTGACCGCGAAATGCGCGGCCAACGAACACGCGACCTACCTGGAGATCACAGTGCACGGCGACCCGGCCGACCCTCGCGTCGATGACATCGTCGGCGATCTCGGCATGCGGGCCAAGCCGTTGGCGGATTGGGGTCTGCACCTGGTGGACGTCAATCTCGCCATCGGCAACCTGCTCGACCTCGTCGGCCAGCAGACCAAGGCGTATCTGGCACGACGATGACGACTCGCAACAAGGCCGCGGTTGGCCTGACCCTGGTATCCCTCGCCCTGTTGATCCCGGGGCTCGCGCAGCCGGCGCTTACGATCGTGGCGTCGATTCCCATCTTCAACAAGCCAACGGAGATCTACCGCCAGACCCAGAACGTCGTACAGGCCGTGCGCAGCCTGTATGAATCGGGCAACTACTTCGTCTCGGGCCTGGTGCTGCTGTTCAGCATCATCGTGCCGTTCATCAAGGCCGCGCTGCTGGGCGTGATTCTCGCCGCCAAGTCTCCGGCCACGAGGTATCGGCTCTACCTGTTCGTGCGATCGATCAGCAAGTGGGCAATGGCCGACGTGTTCGCCGTCGGTGTGTTCATCGCATTCCTGGCGGCGAAGGCCACCGACAACCTCGACGCGGTCGTCGGCTCAGGCTTCTACTTCTTCGTGTCGTACTGCCTGGTGTCGAACCTGGCGTTCCAGTTCCTGGAAGTGCCGCCGCCCGACCAGGCGCCGACCACCATCGTGACGCCTTAACAGGAGTCCAGGAGTTAACAGGAGTTCTAGTCTCCTGTTACTTCTTCGTCTCGTAGTACTGCTTGTACATTCCCCGCCGGAAGATGAACCCGCCGAGGGGGCCCAGCCAATCGAGCACGTAGTGCATGTAGCCGAGGTCCATCAGCTCGATCAGGTTGCCGTCGCAGTCTTTCGCGAAGAAGAACGTGTGGCCGCGCGGCGACTTCTCGGGCTTCGACACCACTTCCACGCCCTTGCCGACCAGGTAGTCGTACCACTTCTGCGTGTTGCGGACGTTGAGGCTGAAGTGGGTGAGGCCGACCTTGTTCCACGGCCCCGGCACCAGCGGCTGCTGCGGCTGGAATTCGAAGATCTCGAGCACGGCGCCGCCCGGCACGCGGATCCAGCCGATCTTGCAACTCGGGGCGGGAGCGTCCACCCCGAAGAAACTCCGCACGCGGTCCGGCGGCGTGTCGGACACCCCGACGAGCGGGCAGCCGAAGACATCCCAGTAGAAACGGACAAAGGTGTTGAAGTCCCGGACCGTGATGCCGACGTGGCTGAACGAGCGCGCTTTCATGCCTCCTATTATCTCGTCTGTGCCTTCAGATTGGTACGGACTAGCTGCCGGCGCAGCGCGACACGAGCCTGGCCCAGTCCTCCGGATTCGACCGCACCCAGGTGGTGAGCAGATCGACGGCCGCGCGATCCTGGACCACGGTGCCGATCGGCGGCATCTGGGAGGACGGCCGCCGCGAGCGGACGCGTTGGACCAGGGCACTCAATTCCGGCTTGCCAGGATTGATCACGCGCGACTCGTCCGGGCTGGCAGGGACCACCCAGTGGCCCTTCTTGCCGACGGTGGTCGCGAGCGCGGGCGAGCATTCCGCGGCTGTTGCCGCGCTCTGCTTCAGGAACAGGCCGAGCGACGCGATCGTGCTCTCCTGGTTGTGGCAGCTGCCGCAGTTGGTTGACAGGTAGCCAAGTGCGGCGCGCGCTTGCGGCGTGCCGGCCTCGATGCGCGGCGGCGCGGTCATCAACTCGGTGCGCCGCGGGTGGATCAGGCTTTCGCCCACCAGCGTGCGCAGCGTGACCATGTCGGCCGTCAACGGATCGGCGTGAAGGGCGTTGGGGTCGCGGTCGGTCGAGAGCTGCAGGGCGTTGAAGCCGAGGATCTCAGTGCGCGACGAGTCGTGGCACGAACGGCACTCCGTCACCGACGGGATGCTGTGGCGCTTGCCGGGCGCGACCTCGGCGACGTCCGGCCGGCCCGCCTCGGGCACCAGCTCGGCGTCGGTCTGTGCGGTATTCCAAGCGTACGAGGCGAACACCCAGTTGCCTTCGCTCACTTTCCACAAGAACCGCGTTTCCACTTTATGTCCGTCAAATTCAAACTCCTTCCAGAAACGTGTGCCGACCGGGAAATTCCAGCGGTCAACGTTGCTGACGTCGATGCGCGAGCCGGCCGGCAGTTGGACCCATCGCCGCTTGCCGGCGCCGTCACTCCAGAGCGGGTACTGCGGTGCGAAGGCGCGGTTGCGAACGTCCACAACGCGCGTGCTACCGCCCGCATACAGCCCGGTCTGGGACAGCAGACGCGGCGCCACCGGCGCCGGCGTCTCGGTGTGAGAGAGACCGGGTGCCCCCATGAGCGCCACGAGTGCGCCCGCAAACAGCCATCGCGATTTCATGACAACTCTCCGGCGCCACTAAAGTGGCGCCCTACTGGCGGCCCTCGGGCGGATCGATGGGCTGCGGAACGCGGTTCTTCATCGGCGGCACCGACTGCAGGTAGGCGAACATGCTCGCGATGTCTTCATCGCTCAACTTGGCGAGATTGAAGTACGGCATGGGCGGCAGCAGCGCGCGGCCCTTGCCGCGATCCTTGCCGGTCTTCATGGTCGCGATGAACTGCTCGAGCGTCCAGTCGCCGAGTCCGGTCTCCTTGTCGGGCGTGAGGTTCATGGTGTAGCTGACGCCCCAGGGGCCGGCCCACGCGGTCATGGTGGCGGCCGCCGTTGCCATCCACGGTCCGGGCGGTAGCGCGGGCGCCGGCGGCATCACCATCTGTTCCGGGTGGCCCGACAGTGCGCGCGTCATGTCCATCTCTGGGCCCTTGGGTCCCATCTTCCAAGGCGTGTGGCAGTCGTGGCAGCCCATGACGTCCACGAGATACTTGCCGCGAGCGACCGTCGAGGCATTCGCGGGATTCTGTGCGGTGGCGGTCGCGCCCACGGTGGTGGTGGCCAGCACGCTGGTCAGGATGACTGCGGCGGCCATAAGGACGGTGGTCAGGATGAAGTCGGTCTTTTTCATGTGTGTTTCTCTCTCCACACACCTTTGACGGCGGGCCGGCGCCGCGGAACCCTAACCCCTCATTAGCAGATTCTTAAGAAAATCCTAACGGGCTATACTCGGTGGTCTTCACCCCATGATTGACGTGGTTTTGGCCGAATTTCTTCAATCTGGCTTGGGCATCCATTTCGGAACGCGCAACGAGCGGCTGGAGCCCAGTGGATGCCGAGTCACCGCCGTCAAGGTCGAAGACGATGGCCGGCACCTGGTGGCATACGTGCCGAAGGCGGCCTTTCCGCAGGTGTTCGAGAACCTGCGCACCAACGGTCGCGCCGCGGTCTCTTTTGCCCGCCCGGCCGACGATCGGGCCGTCCAGGTCAAGGGCCTGATGCTCTTCTCGTGGGATGCGACGCCGCCTGAAGAGGCGTTCGCGCGCGCGCAGTGGGCCGGCTTTCTCGGTCAGCTCGACACCATTGGCCTGCCCGGCGCCGCGACCACCTCGTGGAAGGTGTTTCCGTGCGTGGCCGTCCGCATCAAGGTCACGGCCGTGTTCAACCAGACCCCGGGCCCCGACGCTGGAGCCGCGCTGTCATGAGCCTCGGCCTCGAGCAGCTCACCTCGTGCTTTCAGGGCATCATCCCGGCGATGCTCTACACGTGCGCCCGGGACGGCACGCCCAACGCCGCGTACTTGAGCCACGTCGAATACGTCGATCCCACGCACGTCGCGCTCTCGTTCCAGTTCTTCAACAAGAGCCGCCGCAACATCGAGGAGAACCCGCACGCCGTCGTGCACGTGGGCGACCCGGACACCGCGCAGGGCTGGGCGCTGCGCCTGACCTACGAGCGATCGCAGACGTCGGGGCCGATCTTCGATCGGATGTTCTGGCGCATCGAGGCGATCGCCTCGTACTGCGGGATGAAGGGCGTCTTCAAGCTGCTCGCCGCCGACATCTACAAGGTGGAGTCGGTCGAACGGGTCCCCGAAGAGGACGGCCAGACCGACCGCTCGGCCCCGCCCCTGCGCGCCCGGCCGCCGGACCCGGTGTTCACGATGAAGGCGCTGCAGGATCTGTCGATGCAGATCAACACTGCCGAGAGCCTGGAGCACCTGCTCGATTCGATCGTCGTCGGGCTCAAGCAGCATTTCAACTTCAGCCATTCGATGATCGCGCTGACCGGCGAGAAGCCGGACACGCTCGTCATGATCGCGAGCCGTGGCTACCAGGAGGGCGGCGCCGGCGCGGAGGTCCACTACGGCGAGGGCATCATCGGCCTGGTCGCTGAAGCGAAGAAGCCGATCCGCATCTCCGGGCTGCTGCGCGGCATGTTGCACGCCCACGCGGCGAGGCGGCGCGCCGAAGAGAAGGGCTGGTGTTCCGACGACCGCCGGGTGCCGCTGCCCGGGCTCGAGAACCCGTCCAGCCAGCTGGGCGTGCCGCTGATGGTGCGCGGGGAACTGATCGGCGTGCTCTGCATCGAGAGCGAAACGCCCTATCGCTTTCACGAGGAAGACAAGACCTCGATCGAGTTGCTCGGGTCGTACCTGGCCATCGCGATCCAGAACATGCAACTTCGGGAGCAGGAAGACGCGCCCGCAGGGACCGGTGTTGAGGTGCCTGTAGGGCCGCACTTTAGTGCGGCCGTTGAGCCGCGCGTCGCAAAGCGCGAAGTGGCGTACTACAGGGGCGAAGAAGTCGTCATGCTCGATGGCGAGTATCTGATCCGCAGCCTCCCGGCGCGCATCCTCTGGAAGCTGCTGCAAGCGTACCAGCAGGACGGCCGCGCCGAATTCACCAACCGCGAGCTGCGGCTCGACAAGTCGCTCAACCTGCCCGACTTCAAGGACAACCTCGAGACGCGCCTGCTGCTCCTGCGGCGGCGCCTCGACCAGAAGGGCGGCGACCTCCGCCTGGTGCCGAGAGGGCGAGGCCGCTTCGCCCTTGAAGTAGCCGGCGAGGTGGAGCTGGTGGAACGAGACTGACGCGGTGAACCCTTCGCGAACAGCGAGGGGTATGATCCGCGCATGACTCACCGCCATCCCCTGGTTGTCGCCGCGCTGGTCACCCTCCTCGGCATCGCGGCCGCGTGCCGGGCGACGCCGGAGACGCCGGCGCCGGGTGGCTCGATCGATTCGGATCTCCTCGATGTCACGGTGCCTGGGCTGCACCGCCTCTACTCAGAGAGGAAATACACCGTGACGCAGGTCGTGCAGTGGCACCTCGATCGCATCGATCGCTACAACGGCGTCTACGGCGCAATCGAAACGGTGTTTCGCAGCGAGGCCCTCGCCGAGGCCGCGCGCCAGGATGCCGATGCCGCGATGGGCGGCGGCACGCGAGGGCCGCTGTGGGGCGTGCCGATCGTGATCAAGGCGAACACCTCGATCAAGGGACAGGTGACATCTGCCGGCTGGGCAGGCTTCACGCGCAAGGGCCACGAACTGGTGGCGCCGCAGGACGCCACGATCGTCGCCAAGTTCAAGGCCGCGGGCGCCATCATCGTCGGTCACACCAACATGCCCGACCTGGCGAACAGCGACACCAATCGCAGCAGCTCGTTCGGCCGGACCGGCAACGCCTACGACGTGCGCTTCTCGCCGGGAGGATCGTCCGGCGGCACCGTGACGGCGGTGGCCGCGAACATGGCGGTGCTGGGCAACGGCACCGACACCGGCAACTCGATTCGCATGCCGGCGGCCACCAGCGCGCTGGTGGGCGTGTTTCCGACGCGTGGCCTCGTGAGCATCGCCGGCATCGCCCCCCTGGATTGGTTGCTCGACAACACCGGACCCATTGCGCGCACGGCCACCGACGCCGCGATTGCGCTGGCGGTGATGGCCGGCGAGGATCCGCTCGACTCGCGGACCGTGGGCGCACCGGGCTCCGCGCAGCGAGCGCCTTTCGAGCCATATCTCAAGGCCGATGCGCTGACCGGCAAGCGGTTCGCCGTGCCGGCCTTCATCCTCGCCGGTGACGGCATTCCATTTCACGGCATTCCCGCGGATGTGCCCGCGGCTGAAGCGGAGAAGCTCCGCGTAGCCGCAAACATGGCGCTGCGGCCCGAGACCCGAGAGGCCTTCATGAAGGCGGTCGAGGCGCTGCGCGCAGCGGGTGCCGAAGTGGTGTTGGACGAGAGCATCTTGCCGGTGGGCTTCGCGAAGGCGGCGAGCCGCGTCGCCACCTACGCGTACATGGAGGACGGCACCAACCGCTTCCTCGCGGCATTCGGTCCAGCCTCGTATCACTCGGCGGCGGAGTATCTGAAGGCAGTTGGCGCACCGCTGTTCACCTCGTCGATTGGCACGGAGGACGGCTTCCGGAACATGGGCGGCGTCCGGATCACGCAACGGCCACTCGACGGCGATCGCGACGCCGAGCGCCTTTACCATGGGCCGCGGCGCGCGATGCTGTCGGCGTATCTCGAGCCGCTCGATCGCCTGAAGCTCGACGGCTACGTCTACCCGGCGATCCAGATGCCGCCGCCCGACGAGACCATGCCGCAGGACGGTGGCGTCAGCGGCGGGCCGCATTCGAACACCAGCTGGGTCAACATGATCGGCGTGCCCGCCGTCGTCGTTCCAGCGGGTTTCTACGCGAGCGGCCTGCCATTCGGCCTGGAGTTCTCGGCGCGCCCATGGACCGACGGCGATCTGCTGGCCATTGCCTATGCGTGGGAGCAGGCGACGCGCCTGCGCAGGCCGCCAACGCTGGTGGAGCAGGGGTTGCTCCCTGTGACGCCGGCGCGGGCATCGCGGCGCGACTGAGCCGTTCGCGCCCAGGCTAGCCCGGAGGTCGGCGCGTCAGCGGCGAGGGCCGTAGATCGGCAACGGTTGACCGGCTTCCAGCGCTCCGAGATCGGGCGCCTTCCCCGCAAATCCGTCGTTGATGTTCGGCAGCGCCACGCCGCGATCGATCGCCCTCGAGCTGGGCCGCAGGCGGAAGTCGAGGTCCTTGAAGTCGTATAGGCGCTGCACGCTCTTCGGATCTCGATCGAGCTTGGGCACCTTCACGAACACGTCGTAGTCGAGCGTGACGCTGTTCAGGTCCTGGCGGGTTGTCCTGATGTAATCCGTGAACGTCGCAAACCCTGGGGTGACGGCCCGGGCGGCCGCCGGACCTCGACCTGCAGCCGCGGCGGCTGGTGGTGCCGGGGCCACCAATGGCGCCACGTTCCACTGGAACGACACCGCGGCGCCTGGATTCGGCCGGAAGCCGTTGTAGTTCGACGAGCTGTAGCTGGTCATGGTGTTCACACTGAAGATGGCCGGCGCGGTGTCCTGGCCGAGCATCAGGTTGTTGCGCCAGTGGGCGTTCGCGGACGACCCCGCGCTGGTCTCGGTGGTCACCGTGTTGTGGTAGAAGAGCACCCCCGGCGACCCCGCCGTCATCCGGGTTGATCCGCCGGGTGCGTGGTAGACGATGTTGCGAATCCAGTAGATTGGCCCGCCGGCCGACGGCTGCGTCGACATCGGGTGCGACGCCGAGTTGATCAGCACGTTCCGCATGATGCGGATGTTGTGCATGCTGCCGTCCATCTCGATCGAGTTGTCGTGCGCATTGGTGATGTAGTTGTTGTAGATGTCAATCGACACCGGCCGCCGATCCCAGAACTCGCGCGGCGGATACTCCGGGCCTTCGTTGGCGTGCGAGCCGTCGGGCATGCCGTACATCTCGGTGTCGATGCCGTCGTGGAAATCCGCCACGTAGTTGTGCGCCACGACGTGGCCGGGGCCGTAGAGCCTGATCGCGGTGTACGACGCCATGACCGGCGGAAAGGTCGGCCCGTCGACGCCGTTGAACTGTTCCCAGAAGGCGCCGTTCCATCCCGTGAGGTGCCTGGAGTCGTTGCGGCCGAGGAACACGCTGTCGGCAATGTAGAAGTTGCTCGAGCCCGAGTAGTTCGAGAACACGCCCATGCCGACCTGTTCGAACCGGCAGTGCTTGACCGTCAGCCCTTTCGAGCCGGCGATGAACTGCGTGCCCGCCCAGATCGCGATGTCGGTGTTCCTGAAAGTGATGTCTTCGAAGTAGTTGTGGTCGGCGGCCTTGACGTTGAACAGGTTGAAGTTGCCGCGTCCGTCGATGACGACCTCGCCGTCGCCCGCCGCCTTGATCACGATCGGCTTCTCGGGCGTGCCGTCGGCGGTGAGGTAGTAGGTCCCTTCGAACGTGGTGGTGGCGTTGATGGTGGTCTGGTTGGCGTAGATCTCGTAGCGATACGCGTAGGTGCCGGCATGGACCAGGATGGTGTCGCCCGGCTTCACGCGCGGCCGTCCGCCCGGCGCGGTGTCGCCGGCGCCGCAGTAGTAGTTGTAGGCGCACATGATGCCGGTGAACGCCGGTTCGGTCTTGGCGCCAGTGTAGCCGACCGGATAGACGTGATAGACCTTGCCGCCCTCCTTCGCTGAAGCTTCTGAGGGTGAACCCTTCCAGGGCATCGGTTCGGGTCGAGTGCGGACGGTGACCGTCTTCGTCGCGTTCGCGGCCGGACCGCTGACGCCGTCCGGATCGGTGAGCACGAAGCGCGCCTCGTAGGCGGTGTCGGGCTCGAGGTCGAGGATGCTGCCGGCGAACATGTTCGGCGAGACCAGGTTGAACACGTTCGGTTGCGTCACCCGCTCACCTTGCAGCCGCAGCAGCGGCATGCCGGTCTTCCACGCGCCGTCCCCTGTCTTCCGGTACGACACGTCCACCTTCGCGTTGCGATTGGCATCGCCGTCGATCAGCCACTCGAAGCCCAGGTTGATCAGCGTCGGCGGATCGACGATGAACTCGCCGGGGGTGACCCCGGGAGTGGTCACCGCCGGCGGCGCCTGCTGGGCGGAACCGATGCCGCCGAGCAGGACTGCGAGGCACGCCGTGGCAATTCGATGCATGGCTGACATGGGGGGATTCTAGTTCCATCCAGCCTGCGCGGCGAAGCGGCGCGCCGAAGAGAAAGGCTGGTCTACCGGCCGGCCAGACGAACCGTCTTGTCGTCGCGCTCGCCATCGAAGTACGTGTCGAGCAACCGCTCGAACACCGACCCGGACGGCGACACCAACGCGAAGAGAGTTGCGCACGATCGCAGCTTGATGTCGTCCGGAAACCCGAACATCTCGGCGGCCGACCGGCCCTCGACGGCCAGGGCCGCCTCCGCACACTCCAGCAACCGCGGCCCGAGAACGGGATGACGCAGGTATGCTTCCGCTTCCGCGAGGCTCTTGATGGCGTAATGCCTGGCGGTCGCGCTCGATCCCAACCCGTCGTACTGCGGAAAGATGTACCACATCCAGTGCGACCGCTTCCGGCCGCTTCGAATCTCCGACAGCGCTTGCGCGTAGTCATCCGCTTGCGCCTGGACGAAACGACTCAGGAAATGGGGATCCGGCAACGTCACCTACGGGACCCTCTTTCCCTCCGCGTCGAACACCTGCAGCCGTCTGGTCCAAGTGGACGCGGTCATAGAGGATCCTTCGCGGTAAGACTGCATCCTACACCCGCGACGATTTCTCTCCCCGCCGGTGCCGGGAATTCCCTGCAGCGGTCCGTCTACCCCACCAGACGCAACGCACCAACCCGAAAGGACCCCCGATGCCCACGCTCGTACGGTTGCTGACCCTTGTATTAGGTCTGGCCCTCCCGGCCCTCGTTTCAGCACAGACCTTCACGCCCACCGGCAGCATGGCCACCGGACGATACATGCACCAGGCGACCAAGCTCGCTGATGGCCGTGTCTTGATCACCGGTGGCGCTGATGAGAGTGCCGCCCCTGCCACCTGCCGGAGTTCCGCGGAGATCTACGACCCTGCGACCGGCGCCTTCTCGCTGACAGGTTCGATGGTGAAGGCCCGTTACGGCCACCGGGCCACGTTGTTGGCGAGCGGCAAGGTCTTGATCACCGGGGGATATGGTTGCCCCGGCTACGTGCTGGCGTCGGAGTTGTTCGATCCCGTCACGGATACCTTCACGCTGATTGGCAACCTCACCGTGCAACGGCACATGCACACCAGCACCTTGTTGCCCAACGGCAAAGTGCTGCTGACGGGTGGGGTCTACCAGGTGAGTCTGTCGGTGACCGCGGAACTCTACGACCCGATCGCCAATGCGTTCACCGCGACCGGCAACATGAACGTGAGCCGCATGGGTCACCGGGCGACAGCACTTGCCAATGGCTCGATCCTGATCACCGGGGGCTACGGCCCATCGCCCGCGCTGGCGTCCGCCGAGATGTACAACCCGGCGACCGGGGTCTTCTCATCGACCGGGAGCATGGGGGGCGCGCGCCGGGACCACCTCACCGCCCTGTTGACTGATGGGCGCGTGCTTGTCGCCGGCGGCTCATCAGACCAGTTGGGCGGGGCCGTTCTCGCCAGTGCCGAGACTTATGACTCGTCCACTGGCCTGTTCACGCCGACGGGCAGCCTGGTGACGGCGCGGTACGACGTGAACGACAGCATCGCGACCGTGCTTGGCGACGGCACTGTGCTGGTCACGGCAGCCGGGTTTGCCGCCTATGGAACGACACTGGCATCGGCGGAGATCTACGATCCGTTAGCCGGCAACTTTTCTGCCGTCGCGAACCTCGTGACGTCGCGAATGGGCCACACATCCACGCGCTTGCCGAGCGGTGACGTGCTCATCGTCGGCGGGTGGTTGTCGCCAAACTCCCTCAAGAGCGCTGAGATCTACGACGGTCCGATCGTGCCGGTCGGGATCCCGGGACCTCCGGGGCCACAGGGTCCTGCCGGTCCGCAGGGACCTCAGGGCGTTCAAGGTCCCGCGGGTCCTCAGGGGCCGCAAGGGCCAATCGGCTTGACTGGCGGGGACGGCGCGGCCGGCCCGCAAGGAACGACTGGTCCGACGGGCCCACAGGGGCCACAAGGATTGCCGGGTGCAGACGGTGCTGCGGGTCCGCAAGGCGTTGCTGGCCAGACGGGTTCCGCAGGTGCGCAAGGCCCCACCGGCAACGACGGCGCGACCGGCTCGCAGGGCCCGACCGGTCCTGCCGGTCCGCAAGGTCCCATGGGATTGACTGGCGCGGACGGTGCGGGTGGCCCCCAAGGAGCGACTGGTCCGACAGGCCCACAGGGAACCCAGGGCCTGCCCGGCGCGGATGGTGCTGCCGGTTTGCAGGGCGTCGCAGGCCCAACCGGTCCTCAAGGTGCCGCCGGTCCGCAAGGCCCGATGGGTCCACAAGGCGTTGCGGGCCCGGGCTCGCCCGCAGGCTCGTATCTCTACTTGCCTGTCGGCGTTCCAGCTCCGGCCGGATACGCGTTGGTGGGAACGTTCGTGGAAGAGCGGATCGATCCACCTGGCGCGCGCAATCGGCGGTTCCGGCTTGTGATTGCGTTGTGGCAGAAGCCGTAGCGGTGCTACGCGATCGACCGCTTGATGTGCTCCGCGGCGCGTAGCGCCTGCGCCACGATCGTCAGCCCCGGGTTCACCGCGGCAGACGAGGGGAAGAACGACGCGTCCACGACGAACAGGTTGTCGACGTCGTGGGCGCGGCAATAGGTGTCGAGCACCGACTCGCGCGGGTCGGTGCCGAACACCAGCGTGCCGCACTGGTGCGTGGTGTTCTTCGCCTTGTGCGAGTGCGTCATCACCACCCAAAAACCCAGCTTGCGCAGGATGCGCCTGGCCTCGGCAACCAGTTGCTCGTGCGCGCGCAGGTTATTCGGCTTGTACTGCAGCCGGATCTTGCCGTTCGGCTCCACCGTCACCCGGTTCTCGACGCGTGGCAGGTCCTCGGTCATTGCCAGCCAGTCGACGCCGCGAGCGACCCACGCTTCGTACGCCCAGAGCGGAATCGCCGGCGCCACCGTCTGCGCCATCACGCCGTGCGTGCGGCCCTGCGACTGGATCTGGCCGAGAGGGAAGCGGCTGCTCGGGCCCTTCAGGTAGAAGTCGTTAATCGCCACCGTCTTTTGGAACACGGTGTCGTTGACGCGGAACGGGTGAAACCCCTGCATCATGGTCGCGAGGTGCGCCATGTAGCGCTTGCCGACCAGGCCCGACGAGTTGGCCAGGCCGTCGGGATGCTTGTCGTTGGCCGAACGCAGAAGAAGGGCCGCCGAGTTCACGGCACCGCACGACACGATCACCAGCGGCGCCGACACGCGGAGGGTTTCGCCCGCTCGTTCGACCTCCACGGCCTCGATCCGCTTGCCGCTGGCATCCGTGATCAGCCGGCGCGCCGTCGCCTTGGTCCACAACTCGACGTTGGGCCGCGCCAGGGCCGGCCGCACGCCGCAGATCTCGGCATCGCTCTTCGCGTGGATCTTGCACGGGAACGAGTTGCAGGTGTTGCAGAGAATGCAGTGCTCCTGCAGCCCGAGCGGCAGCGGCGACGGGTGCAGGCCCTGCCGTTTCAGTCGTTCGACAATCTCGTCCACGACGCGGGCGTGGGGGACAGGCGGATAGGGATACGGCCCCCGCGGCGCTTCGGTCGGGTCCACGCCGTGCTGGCCGTGCACTCCGTACAATTCCTCCGCACGGTCGTAGTACGGCGCCAGCGTGTCGTAGTCGATCGGCCACGCCGGCGAGACGCCGTCCATGTGCTCGAGGGCCTTGAAGTCCTGCGGACGCAGCCGGTACATCACCGTGCCCCAGAACTTGGTGTTCCCGCCGACGCAGTAGTGCGTGTAGGGGCGGAACGGCGCGCCGCTTTCATCCAGCCAGGTTTCCGTGGTGCGGTAGCGCAGTTCCCGCCACACCGCGTCGGGGTTCCAGTTCTGGTCTTCCTGCGGGATGGCGTCGCCGCGCTCGAGCACGAGGATCTTCGCGCCGGTGTCGGCCAGCGCCCTGGCCACGGTGCCGCCGCCGGCGCCGCTACCAATGATGATGATGTCGAACTGTTGCATGGACGGTCGGACTACTGCGCGCGCTTCACTTGGGGCCGCAGATGACGCAGATGACGCAGATGCGGGCCCGACTTACGCTGCCAGGCTTTGCCTGGCAGCTCGCAGACCAGGACGTCGCTCAGGGGAATGAGCCCAGCCCCAACTGACACCCCCAACGGTTCGGCTCTTTCCCCTGAGCGACGTTCTGGTCTACGGCCGGCCATCGGCCGGCGGGCGTCGGGCCCCGGTCGTCGGCGCGCCAGTCCGTTACCCATCTGCGTCATCTGTGTCATCTGCGGCCCTGGTAAATCTCGTCCATCAATCGCTGATCGTCCATCGCCCGCTCGAGACTCATCTGAGGCGCCGTGCAAGTCAGGATCGACTGGCGGAAGTCGCGATACATCGCCTGGTAGCCGCGGATGTCGCGGAAGCCGGGGAAGATGATGCGCGGGAAGCCCGTGCCGCGCACGAGCAGCCCGAGACCGTTGGATTCGAACGTGATGATGCCGTGGCGCCCGTACAGCTTCGACAGGCGCAGACCCCTCAGCAACGACGGAATCTCGCGCGAGTAGTAGAGCGCGCCGACGGCGCCGTTGTCGTAGTTGAAGGCCACCAGCATGCTCTTCGCGCGGCGATCGGGGCCTTCGTGCGACGGCGCCGGCTTGAAGCCGGTGATGCTGGTAATGTTCGGACCGAGGCTGGCGGCGAGGTGCAGCCAGTGGATGCCTTCCTCGAAGAACGCGTCGCCGCCGGCTATGGTCTCGTCGTTACGCCAGTCGTCCGCGGTCTTCAGGCGCTTGACGATGCTGCTGAAGTGGCCGAACACCATCTCGCCGATCACGCCGTCGGCGAGCAGCTTGCGGAGGGTGATGGCGAGTGGCTTGTAGTGGTCGTTCTCGCCCACCAGCACCACGCGGCCGGCGCGGTCGCGCGCCTCTCGCACCACCTCGTAATCCGCCATGGTCGGGAAGGCCGGCTTCTCGACCAGCACGTGCTTGCCGGCCGCGAGCGCCTGCAGGGTGAGGTTCAGGTGATAGGTGGGTGGAACCGCGACCACCACCGCGTCGATGTTCGGGTCGGCGATGGCCTCGGCGTAGTCGGCGTAGCTGCCGGTGCCGCGGTACTTGCCGCAGAACTCCTCGGCCTTGGCCTTGTCGCGGCTGGCGTAGCCGCAGACGATTTCGCTCCTGAACCGTCGCAGGTTCCGGCTGTGCACTCGGGTGATGAAGCCGCAGCCGAGGAAGGCGATGCGGAGGGGTTCGGGCATCGGAGGAATCAATCATACCCGGCCTTGCCACTGCCGCCGCGCTACTGCCGGGAGACGACGATGATGACGTCGACCGTGGCTGCGGCTGCAACGTCCACACCGGCTGAGATGACGTCAGTGCGTCCATGACGCACGGCTTGAACTCGCCACTCGGGCGACAGCCCGCTGATCTGAAGTATCCGCGTGCCAAATAGCCGGTCGATTTCGAAGTGCCCGTCCGGACCGACGTCAACCTCGTCTCGTCCCAGCGGTTCGACACTCACGCCGTCGTAAACCCAGACTGCCTCGACCCGCAAGCCGTCAACTGGAGGAATGCCGCCGCGTTCAGCCACGATCCTGCCAGTGATGCGCCCGATGGGCGCCAACCGCAGCGCCACGTCGTAGCCGCCCTCGACGAGGTCGACCACCTCGAACGCGGCCACGGTGCCTCGTGGCGTCTGTGCCCTTGCGTAGACGAAGTAACGACCCTCGCGCAGTCCGTCAATCGTGCCTGTGCCTTCGGCCGACAAGTCGAGTCGCCGCGACATTCGCGGTGTCGCGGACGCCACCATCGCGGTGACGTCTGTGATGTCAGATGTCGAGGACGAGACATTCGCCGTGATGGAACTGAAGGCAATATACGGCAACACAATCGTGACGCCGGTAATCCGCTCGCCAGACGCGACCTCGAGGAATTGCCCACCCAGCGGATAGAACGCCAGCGGTGGTTGAGATGCACCAGGTGTCGCCGGTGGCTGCACCGCCAGCCGGTCTTCGCCGGGCATGAGGTTAGTCAACTCGAAGGACCCATCGCGCGCTGTGACCGCTCGATTGCCGGACGCAATGCCAAGTTGGCTGGCGACACCGGCACCGGCAACGGGGCGGCCTTCGTGATCGAGCACCACGCCCCTGATACTGGCGCCGCGCGGCATCCGAAAGTCGACTGCGGACAGCCGCTGATCGCGGACGACCGAGACGCTCACGCATTGCATCCGATATCGATCGACGGCGCCGTAACAGCTGCGTCCGTGGGTCTCGCTCGACGCGGTCACCGTGTATGAGCCATCCGCGATGCCGGCAAACTCGTAAGTGCCTTCGCTCGTGGTCTTCCGCTCGGCTGCGCGCATCGACCGCGGATCGAATAGACGCACGACGACCGCGCCCAGCGGCTCAGCGGACGCGGCATCGATCACCCTGCCTCGGATAGCGGAGGACCCGGGACCAATCGGTCCAGGCCCAGCGGTTTGCGCGGAAAGACCGGCGGTCAGGATTGCCGCGGCCATCACGATGTCAACGAGTAGGACGTGACGCATTTGGTTCGTTCGATGGACGGGGAATGGTATAACACGCGCCATGCGGCAAATCATTTGCGGGGTAGTGGTGGCGATCGGGGTTGGCTGGTCCGTGGTGGCGGCGCAGAACGCGCCCCAGGCGGCGCCTGTGGCTCCCGCGCCGGGCTCGCCCGCCACCTACAAGCCGGCGAACGAGCTCGCCGACGTGCTCAAGGCGGCGGTGGCGAACGCCGGTGGGATGACGACCTCGCCGGTGTCGAATACGGACCAGTACCGCGTCAACGTGGTCCACCGCGTGAAGCCCGCGGGAGCGCTCGCCCACGCCGGCAATACCGAACTGCACTACATCATCGATGGTTCCGCGACCGTCGTCACCGGCGGCACCATCGTGCGTGGCACGGGCGGCGCGGCGTCGGCCACCATCGCGAACGGCGTCACGCAGAAGGTGTCGAAGGGCGACGTGATCATCGTTCCCGCCAACTCCCCGCACTGGTATTCCGCCGTCGACGGTTCGGTCACCTACCTCGAAGTCCGCTGGCTCGTCCCGAAATAGGGGTCGGGGGTCGTTTTCAGGGCCGGTAGATCGTCGGCGCGGAACCGTACTCGTCCTGCCACACGCGTACCATCTCGCCGATGGTGGCCCACACGATGTCGCGCTGCGCGACGCCGTCGGCCAGTTGATCGAGAACGGTGGCGACGCTGGTCAGCAGCGTGGCGTCGTCATCCAGTTCGCACTGCTCGACCATGATGGTCGCGGTATACATGCCCGGCGCCAGCGTGCCGGCGCGCAGCCGCGCCAGCAGGTCCAGCACCCCGTCCGCCGAGAGGTGCTCGCCGGCGCCGGGGAAGTTGCCGACGTTGATCAATGGCTGCGCGGCATCGTGGGTGTGGAAGTCGGTGGCGCTCTTCGGCCGCCAGATGCCGGAGGCATTGGAGTCGCTGCGGTGACCCGCCGACGCCGCGCCCCATAGCACGCGCGCGTTCCACGTGTAGGCGTAGCGCGCCGCCGCCATCGGCTCCATCATGCGGGTCCAACTCTGGTTGGCCGTCGGGAACCACGTGAAGCCGCCGACAATGCCGCTGTCGGCGACGTTGAGGGCGGCAAGCGTGGCGGCCACGTCGGCGTAGTTGTAGCCGCGCTTCTCGTGCGAGTGCGCGTCCACCTGGATGTGCGCGGGCGACACGCGCGACAGGTATTCGAGGATGTTGAGGCCGCTGGTGGTGGCCCGGGCCGAGGCGCTGTCCCAGTCGGCCACGCGGAGCTGGTATTCCCACTCCGACTGCATGTTCCAGGCGGCGCCCCGCTCGACGATGAGGCGGGCCATGGCGAGCGTGGCCTCGCGATTGCGCAGGTAGCGGGCCTGGTCGGTGACTACCGGCTGGCAGTTCGGGTTCGAGATCGACTCTTCGTTGTGCGTGACGAAGGCGGCGTAGATGCGGGTGCGCACCGCCGCAGACTGGGCCTGCGCCGCGATTACGGTGACGCCGGCGAGCGTGGCTACGAGGGCAAGGGTGCGCATATTTCCTCCTGCCCTCTATGACCGCTGCCGCCGCGCAAAGGTTTAGAATCTACCCGTTGGCTCCCCAAACCCTGTGGTCGATGTTTGCCGATACCGTTGCGCGTTTCGGCAAGCGCACGGCCATCGAGATTCAGCGCCCCGACCGCGTTGACCGCTTCACCTACCGGCAACTGCACGACCTGGCGGTGGCGCACGGGTCGTGGCTGGTGTCGAACGGCGTCCAACCCGGCGACCGCTGCGCCATCCTCGCCCACAACGACGCGCACTGGTGCGCGGTCTACCTGGGGATCCTCCGAGCCGGCGCGACGGCCGTGCCGCTCGACACCAACTACTCGGCCAAGCAGGTCGCCACCATCCTCCGCGACTCTGGCTCGCGACTGCTGTTCGTCAGCGAGCGCCTCCGCCCGGTTGTGGCCGAGGCCCTGAACGATGGGCTGATCGACTCGGGGATCGACATCGTCGACCTGCACTCGGCACCCGGCACCAGTGCACCCCTCGCACCCGAGGCACAGTACGCACCCGAGGCACCGGCGGTGATTTTGTACACCTCGGGAACGACCTCCGATCCGAAAGGCGTGGTGTTGTCCCACGCCAACCTGCTGGCGGAGCGGGACGCGGCGTTCAAGGTCGTCACCGTCACCCATCAGGACGGGCTGCTCGGCGTGCTGCCGCTGTTCCACTCGCTGGCGCAGCTGGCCAACTTGCTGCTCCCCTTCGCCGTCGGCGCGCGCGTCGTCTACCTGGAGACCATCAACTCGACGGATCTGGTGCGGGCGCTGTCGGAGCGGCAGATCACGATCTTCTGCTGCGTGCCGCAGTTCTTCTACCTGATTCACCAGCGGGTGATGAAGCAGGTTGAGACCTCCGGTTTCGTGACGCGGCTGGTGTTCCGGGTCCTGCTGGAGTCGAGCTTCCGGTTGCGCCGGATGGGCATCAATGCCGGGCCGCTCTTCTTCGGCAAGGTCCACAAGATCATGGGCCGCAAGATGCGCCTGTTCGTGACCGGCGGATCGAAGTTCGACCCGGCGATTGGCCGCGACTTGTATGCGTTGGGTTTCACCATTCTCCAGGCCTACGGTCTCACCGAGACCAGCGCCGCCGCCAGCATCAGCATGCCGGGCGAGGCGCACATCGACACCGTGGGCCGGCCGCTGCCGGGCGTGCAGATCAAAATCCTGCCGCCCGAGGCGTCCGGTCAGGATGGCGAGATCGCCATTTGCGGACCCATCGTGATGCAGGGTTACTTCAATCGCCCTGACGCCACCGCGCAGGTGATGAAGGACGGCTGGTTCCTGACCGGCGACCTGGGCCGGTTCGACGCCGAGGGCCGCCTGCAGATCACCGGCCGCAAGAAGGAGATGATCGTGCTGGCGTCGGGGAAGAATATCTACCCCGAAGAGATCGAGGCGCACTACCGCCAGTCACCGTACGTGAAGGAGATTTGCGTGATGGGGGTGGTGGAGCCGGGCCGGCCCACCACCGAGCGGCTCCATGCCGTGGTGGTGCCGGATCTCGACCTGATGCGCGAGCGGAAGATCGTCAACGCCGGCGACATCATTCGGTTCGAGGTCGAAGGGCTCGCGGTCGGCCTGCCGGCGCACAAGCGCGTGCTGGGCTACGACATCTGGTTCGAGCCGCTGCCGCGCACCACCACGCAAAAAATCCAGCGGCACGAGGTCGAGCGGCGGGTGCGCGAGCGCCAGGCATCGGCCGCTCAGGGCGACGCGGCGCCGTTGTCGGAAGCGGACAGCTCCTGGCTGAACGACGCGCACGTGTCATCGGCGGCAGGAATGATTCAGGCGCGGCTGCGCGGCCGGGCGCGCGTGCGTCCGGACGCCAACCTCGAGCTGGATCTCGGGCTCGACTCCATGGAGCGGGTCGAGTTGCTCACCGAACTCGAGCAGCGCTTCAACGTGAAGGTGCCGCAGTCGGCCACCCACGAGATCTTCACGGTGCAGCAGTTGGTGGAGGCGGTGCGGCCCGGGTCCAACAACGACCGCCTCGTCGCCTTCGCGCAGGGCGCGGGACCCTCTGACGAATCCTGGGCGGTGATGTTGCGCGATCTTCCGCCCACCAGCGACCCGGCGCTTGGCGGATTGCTGGAGCGACGGCCCATCGCGACGCCGATCATGTTTGCGCTGTCAAAGGTCGTTCGCGTGGCGCTCGGCCGGGTGCGCGTGTCCGGACTCGACCAGCTGCCGAAAGACGGCGCCTTCATCATCAGCCCGAATCACCAAAGCTATCTCGACCCGCTCTTCGTGGTCGGCGTGTTGCCGTACCGCGTCTGGCGCAACCTGTTCTACGTCGGCGCGGTCGAGTACTTCGAGAGCCCGTTCACGCGCTGGGTGGCGCGGACCATCAACCTGGTGCCGGTCGATGCCGACTCGAACCTGGTGCCGGCGATGAAGGCCGGCGCGTTCGGCCTGGCGCACGGCAAGACCCTGGTGCTGTTTCCGGAAGGCGAGCGGTCGATCGACGGCACCGTGAAGCGGTTCAAGAAAGGGTCGCCGATCCTGGCGCAGCACCTCGGTGTGCCGATCGTGCCGGTGGCGATCAAGGGGATCTACGAACTGTGGCCGCGCAACCGGCCATTGAACTGGAAGCTCCTGCTGCCGTGGAGCGGCCACCGCGTCACCGTCGCGTTCGGCGAGCCGATGACGTTCGCGGAAGGGGAGAACTACGGCGAGGGCGCCATGCGACTCCGCGAGCGCGTCGCCGGGATGTGGAACCGGGAGTCCTGATCGGGTCGCGCCTCGCTACGTCGACCGCTGATGCGCTTCGGCGGCGCCCCCGAATCGAGTGCAGAAGGCCGCGAGGCCCGTCGAGTTCGGATTGATGAACTCCACGCCGGCCCGGTACTGGACGGTTCCGCCGGCCGGCACCGCGATCGACCACGCGACGGTCCCCTGGCACCGCATCTCGCCGCCCTCATCCGGCAACACCACGCGCACGACCTGAGAGGGGCGGAGGCGCGTCGATACCTGCACCTGCGCACCCGTCACCGACAGGTCGACGAGATGCCCCGACTCGCCGTTGACGACAACGGCGCGGCGGTTCATCGGGTAGCGCGCGGCCTGGCGCGTGCCGGCGCGATCGAGCGGGCGTGACGTCTCGAGCAGGGCGTCTTCTCCGGACAGCGTCGTCTGCGCCAGCATCAACGGCGCCCGGTCCTCGTCTTCGATCAGGACGCGAACCGCAGTGCCGATCCCGGGTTTGGACTTGAGCCCGGCGACGAGCGAGGCGCCGCGCGACGAGGCGGCGAACGTCTGGTGGATGACCAGGATCTCCGGGGGGTGGGTCTCGATCGCGGCCAGCACATGGAGTGAATCGGCGTCCGAATACACGGCCACGCGCGACGTGCTCCCCAGGCGCGCTCGCACGAGCGTCAGGTGCTCGGACCTGACAATGATGGCGGCAGTTGGAAAGTCCATGGGACGGAATCGCGGCACATCCGCCGCCAACGTGGCGTGGTAGTTACAGCATAGACGAGTTCCGTCCCAAGACGAAGATCCAGTGGGCGGCGAAATCATCTTTCTGGACTGATGTCCCGATCGCGCACGCCGATCAGATAGAGAATCCCGTCGAGCCCCAGCGACGAGATCGACTGCCCGGCGCTCGAGCGCACGAGCGGCTTGGCGCGGAACGCAATCCCCAGGCCGGCGAGCCTGAGCATCGGCAGATCGTTGGCGCCGTCGCCGACGGCGATGCATTGCTCGAGACTCAGGCCCTCGCTCGCCGCAATCACCTGCAGCATCTCCGCCTTGCGGGCGCCGTCAACAATGGGCGGCACGACGTTGCCGGTGACGACCCCGTCGCGAAGTTCGAGCGTGTTGGCGTGCAGGTGGTCGATGCCGAGGCGCTTCTGCAGCACGCTCCCGAAGAACGTGAAGCCGCCGGACAGGATGGCGGTCTTGTAGCCCAGCCGGCGCAGCGTGCTCACCAGGCGTTCCGCGCCATCGGTCAGCGGAATGCGCTCGATCACCTGCTGCAACGCCGATTCAGGGAGGCCCTTGAGCAGTCCCACGCGGCGGCGGAACGAGGCCTGGAAGTCCAGCTCGCCCCTCATCGCCGCCTCGGTGATCGCCCGCACCTGGGCGCCGACCCCGGCCAGCGCGGCCAACTCGTCGATCACCTCACCCTGGATCAGGGTCGAGTCCATGTCGAACGCGACCAGCCGCCGGTTGCGGCGGAAGATCGAATCGTGCTGGAATGCCACATCGACGTCCCCGGCCGCGGTCATCGTCGCCAGGCCGGTGCGCACGGCATCCTCGTCGACGAGGGTGGCGGCATCGGGCGAGGTGGCCGTGAACTCGACGCAGAAGCGCGGATGGCTGTCGTCCGGCAGCAGCGGCACGCGCGACGACAGTCGATCGATGCGGTCGATGTTCAGCCCGGCCGACGCCAGCACGCCCGACACCTGCGCGATGTGCGAGGCGCCAATCGCCGGTCCGAGTAGCGTGATGATGAACCGCCGGCGCGCCTGCGCATTCACCCAGGCCGCGTACTCATCCGACGTGGAAGCCGAGAACTTCACCTCCACCCCGAGACGATGGGATTCGAGGAGGAGGTCGGTGAGCAGCGCCGACGAACGCAGCTCCTCGCGGAGTTCGATCAGGATGCCGAACGCCAGCCCGTCGTGAATCACCGCCTGGCCGATGTCCAGCACGCGCACGTCGTAGCGCGCGAGGATCGAGGTGAGGGCGTGGGTGAGCCCGGGCCGATCGTGGCCCGTCACCCGAATCAGGAGGGCGCTCGCGTTGATCAATACCGTAGCGCCTTGGTCATGAAGGCGGCAATGGCCGCGCCGGCCTGAGGCGTGACCTTCGCATCGGACCCGAGCGACGGATACTCCGCGACCTCGCCGGTCTTTGCGGCCACGAACAGGTGGTTCACGCCCGGGACCTTCACCACCTCGACCTCCGCCTTGGTGTTGCGCGCCCGCGCGAACTCAGCGAGCTTGTCGGCGTGGTACGGCTTCACCTGCGTGTCCAGCTCACCTTGCAGGATCAGCACGGGCTGGCGGGTGTCGCGCATCGCCCGTTCCGGGTCGAAGGTCAGGAAGCTGTAGAACCATGGCGTGTCGGCCACTTTGCGGGCGGCCTCAGGCAGGTCCTGCCAGCCGCGGCCCGAAATCACCGCGGCGTTGATTTTCTCCTGCAGCGCCACCTTCTCCGCGCGCTGCGCGTCGTCCATCTGCATCTGCGCCAGCAGGTGCTTCTGCTGTTCGAGCACGATGGTCGAGCCGTTGGTGGCGGGTCCCGCCAGCAACGCCATGGCGCCGACCTTGCCGCGCTCGCGGGCGGCCGTGAGCATGGCCACGGCCGCGCCCTCGCTGTGCCCGACCAGTCCGATGCGCTTCTTGTCCACGCCGTCCTGCTTCTCGAGCCACACCACGACGGCGCGCGCGTCTTCGGCGTAGTCGGCGATCGCCACCGATTCGGCGCGTCCGCCGCTCTGGCCCACGCCGCGCTTGTCGTAACGAACCACGATGAAGCCGGCGTTCACGAGGTCGCGGGCAAGTTGCCCGAACACCGGGATCCCCGCCACCGTTTCATCGCGATCGGTCGGGCCCGACCCACCGATGAGCACCAGCGCCGGGAGCGGGCCCTTGGCATTCGGCGGTCGCGTGATGGTGCCGGCGAGGTTGAAGCCGAGCGCCGGGATCTTCACGGACTCGTCACCGGGAACGGAGAACGACGCGGTCCGCGACGCCGCCGAGGCGATGTCTTCGCGCGCCATCTCCAGCGTCTGCGACGGGATGCTCAACCGCAGCAGGCGGCCGTTGGGATCGGCCCACAAGCTCACCGGCAGTTCCGGCGCCGGCGGCGGGTTGACGAAGACCAGCGAGTAGCGGCTGGCATTGATCGCCGCGCGCGGCGTGTCGATGCGTTCGGTCGCCACCGCCATCAGCTTGACCGTGACTTCCGCCTGCGGCGCGATGTAGGCCTTCAGCTCCGCGCCGGGCTTCAGGCCCTGGAGCCGCATGGCCAGCGCGCTGTACGACCCGAGAAACGAATTGGGCAGCACCACCGGATCGGCCGACACCGCGTCCGCCTTCGACTGCGGCGCGCCCTGCACGGCAATGACGTTGGCGGCCTTGCCGTCGCCGAACGTGGTCTTCAGCGTGACGTCCTGCCCGCGCACGACCCCGTCCACCAGCAACGACCTGGGCCGCCACTGCGCGTCGTAGATCACTTCCGCCGTGCGCGTGGTGATGTCGATGGGCGGGCCCAGCCGGCTGGAGCCGCGGACAATCCAGCCGTCCGCCTGGCGGACCACGGTGACGTCTTCCCGCCCGATTGGCTGGGAACGGAAAAACACCAGAAACGACGTGCCCGGGTCATTGGGCGGCGGCGGCGGCAGGGCGGCCTGGGCGGCGGCCCCGGTGGCCGTGAACAGGAGCGCAAGCACAACGCCGGTAAGATGGGTGAGGGTCACACAACAGCTTAAAACATGTTTTCCCTCGACGGCTACCGGGCTCTCCGGACGGAAGGCGGCGTGGTCAGGCGCACTGACCGTGCCGTGTTGGCAATAACCGGGAAGGATCGCGCCGACTGGCTGCAGGGCCTGGTGACCAACGACGTCGCCTCGCTGGCACCGGGCGAGGCGCGTTATGCGGCCTATCTGACGCCCCAGGGCCGCATGATCACCGACATGATCGTCGTTGCCCGCGCCGACCGGTTGCTCCTCGATGTGCCGGCCTCCCTGGCATCGTCACTGCGTGATCGGCTGGACGGCTTGATCTTCGTCGAAGACGTCCAGGTGCTCGATCAAAGCGGGGCGTTGGAGGTTTGGACGGCGATAGCTCCCGGCGATCCGTCTGGAGGCGCCCTGGCCGACATGATCGTCGGCGCTGGCGAGCCCCATGGCTTCCACTATCCGGAGATCAGCCTCGACACGTTCGAGGTGGTGCGCATCGAGCGCGGTATCCCCCGGTTCCTCGTGGACATGGACACCGAGACCATTCCGCTCGAGGCCGGCATCGAGGACCGCGCCATTTCGTTCACCAAGGGCTGCTACGTCGGCCAGGAAGTCATTGTCCGCGTGACGCACCGCGGCGGCGGCCGCGTGGCGAAAAAGCTGGTGCGCTGGATGGGCGACGGGTCGCCCGCCACGGTCCCGGCGCCGGGCTCGCGCATCTTCTCGGCAGGCCGCGCCATTGGCCGCGTCACCAGCGCCGCGTTCTCGCCGGGGCGAAACGCCGTGGTCGGCCTCGGCTACGTCCACCGCGACTTCGTCGAACGAGGTACCGAAGTCACAGTGGTATGGAATGATGCGCCCATGAGGGTGGCTGTCGAATGATGTCGAGACCCCGGCTCCTGTTGCTTGCCTCCGCGCTTTTGGCCGCCGTGGCGGTCGCCGTACCCGTCGCCCAGGCCCCAAGCCCCAAGCCCCAAGCCCTTTGGTACAAGGGCAACCTGCACACCCACACCGTGAACAGCGACGGCGACTCGACGCCGGATGACGTGGTGCGCTGGTATCGCGAGCGCGCCTACCAGTTCCTGGTCCTCACCGATCACAACTACCTGACGAGCGTGGACGGCCTGAACGCCGTGCACGGCGCCGACGACAAGTTCCTGGTCGTGAAGGGCGAGGAGGTCACGGACCGGTTTGGCGACAAGCCGATTCACATCAACGGCCTGGATGTCGGTCGATTGGTGGCGCCGCCCGGCGGAACGTCCGTGCTCGACATGATGCAGCGGATGGTGGACGCGATTCGCGGCGCGGGCGGCGTGCCGAGCATCAACCACCCCAACTTCGGCTGGGCGATTTCTCCGGATGAACTCGGCCAGTTGCAGCGCACGAAGCTGTTCGAGGTGTTCAACGGCCATCCCACCGTGAACAACCTGGGCGGCGGTGGCGTGCCCGGCCTCGAAGAGACGTGGGATCGCATCCTGTCGAGCGGCAAGATGCTCTACGGCATTGCCGTGGACGATGCGCATTACTTCAAGCGGCCGGAAGATCCGGCGGCGCCGCGGCCCGGCAAGGGATGGGTCTACGTCCGGGCGCCGAGGCTCGAGCCGCGCGCGCTCCTGGAGGCGCTCGAGCGCGGCGACTTCTATTCGTCCACCGGCGTGCAGATGTCGAGGGTCGAGGCGAGCGCGTCTTCGCTCACGCTGGCGGTGAAGACCGAGCCGGCCAGCAGGTATCGCATCCAGTTTATTGGCCGCCAGGGCCGCATCCTGAGCGAGGCCGCCACGCCGGTGGCGACCTACACGTTCACTGGTGACGAAGGCTACGTGCGCGCGAAGGTGATGGAGTCCAACGGCAAGGTGGCGTGGATTCAGCCGGTGCCAGTGGGCCCCTCCGGACCGAAATGACGCCGATCGTCGTGGTGGCGGCGGTCATCGAGCAGGATAACCAGTTCCTGCTGACGCTGCGGCCGGCGGGGACGCACCTCGCCGACCACTGGGAGTTTCCCGGCGGCAAGGTCGACGAGAGCGAGAACCACGAGGAAGCGCTGCGGCGCGAGCTGCTGGAAGAACTCGACATCACCGCCCGTGTCGGCACGCTCGTCCATTCCGTCACGCACGCGTATCCGGAGAAGACCGTCGAGTTGTTCTTCTATCGCTGTGAATTCGACGGCATGCCCAAGCCGATGATGGGGCAGGGCATGCGCTGGGTCCCGCGCGCCGAGCTTGCCGGCCTGCCGTTCCCCGAAGCCGATCGCGCCCTCATCGCCCTGCTAACTTACTGACTTACAGAATCCCTTCATCGGGCACGTCGCGCACTTCGGCTTGCGCGCGCTGCAGTGCGTCGCGCCGAAGTCCATCAACGCCTGGTTGAAGTCGAACACGTGCTTGTGGGGCAGCACCGCTTCGCTGTGCGCCCACAGCCGCTTTTTCATCGCATGGCTCTTCGGGTCGCCCCTGCCGATGAAGATGCGAAATAACACGCGGGCGACGTTGGTGTCGAGAATGGCGGCGCGCTCGCGGAACGCGAAGCTGCGGATGGCGCCGGCGGTGTAGGCGCCGATGCCCTTGAACGACAGCAGCGTGTCGTGATCGGAGGGCAGCTGCCCATCGTGTTTCTCCATGGCCTGCTGCGCAATCGACTGCAACCGCTTGGGGCGGATGTTGTAGCCGAGCGGATACCAGGTCTTGGTCACCTCGGCCGGCGTCGCCTCCGCCAGCACCGCGAAGCTCGGGTACTTGCCGAGCCACTCGTGGTACTTGGGCAGCACGCGATCCACCTGCGTCTGCTGCAGCATGATCTCCGACACCAGGATGTGGTACGGGTCGCTGGTGTTCCGCCAAGGTAGGTCACGGCCGTTCTTGCGATACCAGGCGAGCAGGTTGCGCCGGAAGCGTTGCCGCAAGGGCGGCGCGGGCAGGGGAAGCGTTCGTGTGGGCGGCAAGTGTGGTGATCAGTAAGCCGCGATGTAGCCTCCGGCTTTAGCCGGAGCGGCTGCGACCGCGCCTATAATCCTACCAGTGTCCATCTACACGAAGACCGGCGATAGCGGCGACACCAGCCTGTTCGACGGCACCCGCGTCCCCAAGACCCACCCGCGCGTGGTGGCTTACGGCGACGTGGACGAAGTGCAGGCCTGCCTGGGCATGGTCCGCGCCGCGGGGCTGCCGCAGGACCTCGACGACATGTGCGTGTCGCTGCAACGCGACCTGTTCGCGCTCGGGGCGCGGCTCGCCGACCCCTCCCACAAGATCGCGACGCGGGTCGAGAAGATCGTGATCAACGACGACAGCATTGCCCGGCTCGAGGGCTGGATCGACCAGCTCGACGAAGAGATTGCGCCGCTCCGTCACTTCATCCTGTCGGACGGCTGCCAGGCCGGCGCCGCCCTGCACTACACGCGTACGGTGTGCCGGCGCGCCGAGCGGTCGGTGCTGCTTCTCGGCGCCGACGCCGTCGAGCCCGTCGTCATTGTCTACTTGAACCGCCTGTCGGACCTGCTGTTCACCATTGCGAGGGCCGCCAACCACCGGGCCGGCGTCCCCGAAACCAAGTGGTAAACACTGCGCTCCAACCAGCCTATGCGGCTTGTCAGGCGCTGGCTCAATCGCACTACGAGAATTTTCCCGTCGCGTCCCGGCTGATGCCGGCGCGGTTGCGCCCGCACGTCGCGGCGATCTACGCGTTTGCGCGCACCGCCGACGATTTCGCAGACGAGCCTGGGCGCGATGCTGATGAGCGACTCCGTTTGCTGGACGAATGGGGGCGCCGGCTGCACGGCGAGCACTTTCCCGACAAGCAGTTTCCTCCCGACCAGAAGTGCCCTCCCGACCTGATCTTCGCGGCCCTCTTCGACACCATCGCGCAATTTCAGCTCCCGACTGAGCTTCTGGATGACCTGTTGAGCGCGTTCAAGCAGGACGTGGTGACGACCCGCTACGCGTCGTGGGACGACGTGCTCGACTATTGCCGGCGATCGGCCAACCCGGTGGGCCGGCTGGTGTTGCGGCTGAGCGGCTATCGCGACCCGGCGCTCGACCGCGCGTCCGACGCGGTGTGCACGGCGCTGCAGCTCACCAACTTCTGGCAGGACCTGGCCATCGACTGGCCGCGCGGGCGTTTGTACGTGCCGGAAGAAACCTGGCGGGCCGCGGGAGCCGATCCGGCCGCGCTCGATCGGAAGGCGATGTCGCCCGAGTGGTCCGCGACGATGCGAATCTGCGGGGAGCGAACGCGGCAGCTGTTCAACGAGGGCCGGCCGGTCTGCGACGGTGTGCGCGGACGGCTGCGCTACGAGCTGCGCGCCACGTGGCTCGGCGGCAGGCGCATCCTCGACCGCCTTGAATCGGTGAACTTCGACGTGTTCACGTCACGGCCCTCGCTCGGCACCACCGATGCGTTAGTGATAGCTTCTAAAGTGCTGCTGTGGCCCGCGACACCTCATTCTCCTATTCGTTCCTAGTCCTGCCCGCCGATCAGCGGCAGGCCATCGGCCTGGTGTGGGATTTCTGCCGCGCCGTGGATGACGCCGTCGACGAAGCGGCCAACGAAGCCGCGGCCGCGTTGGAGATTCCGAAGTGGCGCGAGGAAGTCGGGCGGCTCTTTGGCGACCAGGCGCCGCTCACCCCGCAGGGCCGGCAACTGAAGCCGGTGGTGGCCCGCTTCACTCTGTCGCGCCAGCCGTTCGACGACCTCGTGGACGGCGTGGAGATGGACCTCCGCCACACCCGCTACCAGACCTTCGACGAGTTGGCCGGCTACTGCCGTCGCGTGGCTTCGACCGTGGGCCTGATCTGCATCGAAATTTTCGGCTGCCGTGATTCGCGGTCGCGCGACTACGCCTTCAACCTGGGGATCGCGCTGCAGCTCACCAACATCATTCGCGATGTCGCGGTTGATCTGGCGAATGGCCGCATCTACCTGCCGCAAGAGGAACTCTCGCAGTTTGGCGTGACCGAAGCCGACTTGCGCGCGGGCCAGGTGACCGTCCCGATTCGCCGGCTGCTGTCGCACCAATGCCAGCGGGCCCGGCGTTTCTATACAGCCGCCGCGCAGGCCATGCCCCGCGCCGAAGCGCACCGGCTGATCGCGGCGGAGATCATGGGCGGCATCTACTTCGACATCCTCGAGCGCATCGAGCGCCGCGGTTTCGACGTGTTTACCGAGGTGATCCGCGTGCCGAAAGCGGCCCGCGCCAGGATTGCGCTTGCCATCTGGGCCCGCGGCCGGCTTTCAGCGCTCGGCTACCGGCTGACGGCACGGGCGTGACCGCCGACGTCATTGTCATCGGCGGCGGCGTGGCCGGGTTCAGCGCGGCCACCGCGCTGGCAGAGGCCGGCGCGCGCGTGTTGGTGGTCGAAGCGCGTCCGGGACTGGGCGGACGGGCCACCGCCTTCCGCGATCCGGAAACCGGCGAGCGCGTGGACAACGGACAGCACATCCTGATGGGGTGTTACGTGGACACCCTGGCGCTGCTCGCCCGCATCGGCGCGTCCGATCGGGTGCGATGGCAGGCCGGGCTGGCGCTGTCGATGACCGACCAGCGCGGGCACCAGTCGGTGCTGAAGCTGCCGCCGGTGCCGTCGCCGCTGCATTTGCTCGGTGGCGTGCTGGCGTGGGACGCGCTCAACTGGCGCGAGCGGATGTCGATCCTTCGAGTGGGCGCGGCTCTTGGTCCGGCTAACCGCCTTCGCCAAGGCTACGGCGGTCAAGAGGGCGGTGAAACCGTCCGCGAGTGGCTCACCCGCCACGGCCAGGCGCCGCGGCTCTGCGAGCTCTTCTGGGAACCGCTCGCGCTGGCGGCCCTCAACCAATCAATCGATCAAGCCGCCGCGCCGTATTTCGTCCGCGTACTCGAGCAGATGTTCGGGCCCGACCCCTTGTCGGCCGCGCTGGTGATGCCGGCGGTCCCGCTCGATGAGCTCTACGCCGAACCGGCCCGGGCGTGGCTGGAGGCGCGCGGACACGAGGTGCGCGTGAATGCGCCGGCGAAAGTGGAAGTGGCCGGTGATCGGGTGACCGGCGTGCGCGTGCGCGGCGAGCACATCCCGGCGGCGGCCGTCATCTCCACGGTGCCGTGGCATGGCCTGGGCAGCCTGTTCGACTCGCCGCCCGCGGTGTTGGCCGGCACCATCGCCGACGCCTCGGCGCTGGCCAGCCTGCCGATCGTGACCGTCAACTTGTGGTTCGATCGGCCCGTGATGCACGAGCCGCTGCTCGGCCTGCCGGGTCGCGCCTTCCAGTGGGTATTCGATCGCCGCGCCATTGTCGGCGGCTCGGGCTCGCACCTCTCGATGATCTCGAGCGGGGCTGAGGCGATCGTGTCGATGCCGAACGACGCGTTGATTGCCACCGCGCTGGCGGATGTCCGCGCCGCCGTGCCGGCGGCCCGCTCGGCGGCATTCCGCAAGGGGCTCGCCGTTCGCGAGAAGCGGTCAACGTTCTCGCTCGCGCCCGACGCCCCGCCGCGCCCGCAGACCGAGACCGCCATCCGCGGCTTCCTTCTCGCCGGCGACTGGATCGACACCGGACTGCCGGCGACCATCGAGTCAGCCGCGGTGTCGGGACACCGCGCGGCGTCCTTCGTGGTTGCCCTTTAATGACATCAATCCTCGCCCACTACTCGGAAGTCGCCCTCAAGGGGAAGAACCGCCCGTGGTTCGTCGGCCGGCTGGTCCGCAACATCCACATGGCCCTGGCCGGGCTCAGCGTCAAGGAGGTGCGGACGCCGATGGGTCGCATCGAGATCGTGCTGGGGCGCGAGGCGACGGCCGACGAGATCCGCGACCGCATGGGCCGCGTCTTTGGCATTGCCAACTACTCGGTGGCGACGCGTATCCCGCTGGCCTTCGAGGGCATGGCCGAGGCGATCGTGTCGCGCCTGCCACCGCGCGAGAGCGTGTCGAGCTTTCGTGTTTACGTCCGCCGTGCGGATCAGCAGTTCGCCGTGCCGTCGCCGGACCTGGCGCGCGACTTGGGGTCGCGCGTGTGGCATGCCCGCGGGTGGAAGGTGGATCTCGATCGCGCCGAGCTCGTGATCAGCGTGGAGATCGTGCCCGGTAACGCCTTCCTCTACATGAACAAGGAAGCCGGTCCCGGCGGCCTGCCTACGGGCACCGCCGGCCGCGTCGCCGCGCTCCTCTCCGGCGGCATCGACTCGCCGGTGGCGGCCTGGCGCCTGATGAAGCGCGGCTGTCATGTCACGCTCATCCACTTCCACAGCGCGCCGTTCCTGTCGAACACCTCGCAGGAAAAAGCGCGCCGGCTGGCGGCGGTGCTGACGCGATATCAACTGCGGTCGCGGCTCTATCTGGTGCCGTTCGGCGAGCTGCAGCGGCAGGTCACGCTCAGTGTGCCCGGCGACCTGCGCGTGGTCATCTACCGCCGGTTCATGCTGCGGATTGCGGAACGCATCGCCCGCGACGTCCGCGCCCGCGCGCTGGTGACCGGCGACGTCATTGGCCAGGTCGCCTCGCAAACGCTCGACAACATCGTCGCCGCCGACAGCGCAACGCGGCTGCCCATCTTCCGGCCGCTGATCGGGATGGACAAGGAAGAGATCGTCACGCAGGCGCAACGCCTGGGCACCTTTGACATCTCGATCATTCCGGACGAGGACACCTGCACCCTGTTCACGCCGCGGCACCCGGAGACGCATGCCCGCCGGCATCAGATCGACGAGGTGGAGGGGACCCTGCCGGTTGGCGAGATGGTGAAGGCCGCCGCCGCCCAGGCCGTCGTCGAGCACCTGGCCTACCCCCAGCCTGCGTCGCTGGCGGCCCCGGTGATAAAGTAAAACGCCATGCCTACCGTCGAAGAGATTCTCGGAGCCGACGCCAGCACCCTCCTGAAGCACCAGTGCAAGATCCCGAAAGAGACCCTGCACCTGCCAGGCCCTGACTTCGTGGAGCGCATCCACCTCGCGTCGAACCGGCCGGTGCCGGTGCTCGGGCGCCTGCAGTCGCTGTTCGATCACGGCCGGCTGGGCGGCACCGGCTACGTCTCGATCCTGCCGGTGGATCAAGGTATTGAACACTCCGCGGGCGCCTCGTTCGCGCCCAACCCGCAGTACTTCGACCCCGAGAACATCGTCAAGCTGGCCATCGACGGCGGCTGCAACGGTGTTGCCTCGACGCTGGGCGTGCTCGGCATGGTGTCGCGGAAGTACGCGCACAAGATTCCGTTCATCCTGAAGTTGAACCACAACGAGTTCCTCTCGTATCCCAACACCTTCGATCAGATCCGCTTCGCGAGCGTGAAGCAGGGCTTCGACATGGGCGCGGCCGGCGTCGGCGCCACGATCTACTTCGGCTCGGAAGAGTCGAAGCGGCAGATCCAGGAAGTGGCGGAGATGTTCCAGCACGCGCACGAGCTCGGCATGTTCACCGTGCTGTGGTGCTACCTCCGCAATCCCGCCTTCAAGACCAAGGACGTCGATTACCACCTCGCGGCGGACCTCACCGGCCAGGCCAACCACCTGGGCGTGACCCTCGAGGCCGACATCATCAAGCAGAAGCTGCCCGAATGTAATGGCGGCTACAACGCCGTCAACTTCGGCAAGACGCACAAGAAGGTCTACACCGACCTGAGCAGCGAACACCCGATCGACCTCACGCGCTACCAGCTCGCCAACTGCTACATGGGCCGCGCCGGCCTGATCAACTCGGGCGGCGCCTCGGTGGGTGAGAGCGACCTCAAGGAAGCCGTGAAGACGGCGGTGATCAACAAGCGGGCCGGCGGCACGGGCTTGATCTCGGGCCGCAAGGCGTTCCAGCGCCCCATGACGGAGGGCATCGGCCTGCTCAACGCGATCCAGGACGTTTACCTGAGCAAGGACGTCACCATCGCGTGACGCGGCCCTCGACCTGGGTCGCGCTCCTCGCTGCACTGGTCTTGTTGGCCGGCGCGTCGCAGCTGACGCGCGCCGGCTACTCCGTTGATGAAGAGTTCACGGCGTTCGCCGTCCGCGGCATCCAGGCCGACCGGCTGCCGCTGCTGCCGTCCGGCCTGCTCTACGACCGCGGCCTCGCCTATTCCTACGCCAGCTGGATCGCCGGCGGTGTGTCCGGTTCGACGCTTCCCGCCTATCGCGCGCTCAGCCTGGTCTGCGGGCTGATCTCCGTCGCGCTGGCCTTCGCGATTCTCCGCCGCCTGACCACCGGCCGCGCCGCACTCCTCGCCGCGATCTTGATCTCAGCCTCGCTGCCATTCTGGGCCACCGCCACCACCGGCCGCTTCTACGCGCCCTTCCTCGCCTCGTATCTGGTCGTCTTGTGGGCAATCGGCACTCTTGGCCCGCCTTCGCTCGCGCAAGCTTTGCGGGCGAGCTTCGGCGAGGTCCCGCCGAAGCGGCCTTCGGCCGCGAAGGCGGACACCCTACGCACCGTACGCACCTTAGGCACCTTGCTCGGCCTGGGCTTGTTAGCGGCCCTCTGCCGTTGGACCCATGAGCTGGCCTTCACACTAGCTGCCGTCCCGGCGCTGTGTGTCGTGCTCGGTCCGAAGGCCGAGCGGCGGAAATGGCTTGCCGCGACCGCGGCGGTGATCGCCGGGCTGGTCGTGGCACAAGCGGGGATCTTCGTTCTGCACTACCTCGCGCCGTCGAGCGGCGAGACCATGGTCCGGCGGTTCTTTCTCTGGCAGGTGCTGAACCTGTTCGAGGTGCCCGCGCCTCGACAGTACGGCGTCGTGCTCACCGCGATGGTGCTGGCCTGGCTGATCGTGCCGCGGCGCGCCACGCTGGCAACGGTGCTGGCGCTGTGCGGAACCGCGATGGTGCTGGCGTTCTCGCTGGCGCGGGCCACGAACCTTGGCCCTCTCAACCTGCCGCTGGTGACTGCCGTCTTGTCCGAGGGCGCGCAGTATCCGCTCGACATGTTCCGGCACATGGCCGCCGCGCATCCCGTTGCCACCAGCCTCGCCTTGGCCGGATTGGTGGCCCGCCTGGCGGGCAGCGGCGGTGAGTGGACGCTGCGCGAGCGCGCCGCGCACCTGCTCTGGGTCGCCTGGGTGCTCTGGTTTGGCGCCATCGACTCGGGGATCACGATCAACTACCTGCTGTTGCCGATGTCGTTCATGCTCGCGGCGACTGCCGTCGATGTGGATGCCATTGTCCGGCATAGCCTGCCGGCGTCTGCCGCCGGGCGCCGGATGGGCATCGCCGTGATCGGGCTGATCGTGGCCGGTGTGGTGGTCGATCAGTGGCGCGGCACGGGTCCAGTGACCGAGCGTCTCGAAGTGGCGCGGCCCACCATCCACATCCAGGGCATCGACGAGGTGCGCGCGGCGATTCAGCCGTCCGACCGCGTGGCGTGCACCGACGAACTGGGATGCCTGATGCTGGTCGGGCGCATCGACCGCTGGCTCGCGCTCGATGATTTCGTGCGCGAGCGCTTTCTCGTGAAGCTGGGCGATGACAATCTGGCCGGCGTCTACACCGGCGCGCCCGCGGTGTTTCGTCCCGGCGAGCTGTTTTCGCCCAACCCCGACGGCACCCTGCCCGACCGCGTGATCGTGGTGGATGTGTTCAAGGAGTACCCGATCGGCAACTCGCGCTCGTGGCTGCCGCGTGCCATCGAACTGGACGGACTGCAGGTGACGCCGCTCCTTGAAACTCCCCAGGCGCGCGTCCTCCAGATTTCACCCCCGGAAAGAAACGCGGCCCTGCAACCCTAGCGAGGGCCGTTCCCGCTGAGGTAGTCCCGCAAGGCTTCCCGTGTGCTTCGAAACGCGAGATCATCCCACGGGATCGCGTCGAGGTCGAACTCGCGGGCCTCGAGGCCTTCGTCATCCACCGCGAGCGCGCCGGACACCTTGGTGGCGGCGTAGACGATGATCACGGGCGTGCGTCCGGCATAGGAGTAGATTCCGATCAGGTGGTCCAGCCGCACGTCGAGTCCGACTTCCTCGCGAGCCTCGCGGATGGCGGCGAGCGTGATCTCCTCCCCGCGGTCCACGTAGCCGCCCGGAAACACCCACTTGCCGTATCCCGGCTCGATGGCCCGCCTGACCAGCACGAGCTGGCGCCCCTGGTTCGCCCGGATGACGGTGCCGACGGCGATTTTCGGATCCAGGTAGAACACGAATCCGCACGTCGCGCCCGTGCACACCAGCCGCTTCGGCTCGGTGACCTTCAGCACGCGCGGCTCGAGCGGACTGCCGCAGACGGGGCAGAACTTGTAGGGCGGGTTCACTTCATGGGAATGCACTTGGCACCCAGTATAAGATCCAGATATGTCGATCCTTAAAGTCGCCAAAATGGGCCACCCCGTCCTGAGGACCAAGACGCGGACCGTCGACAAGAACGAGCTCAAGTCCCAGACCGTGCAGGACTTCATCGACAGCATGGTTGACACGATGTTCGAGTACTCGGGCGTCGGCCTGGCGGCGCCGCAGGTGCACGAAAGCCTGCGGCTCTTCGTGGCCATGCTCGACTCCGACGGCCGCGGCGAGGGCGATGCCGTGATCTTCGTCAACCCCGAGATCACCGTGATTGGCGATCAGACGGTGGAAGGCTGGGAGGGGTGCCTGAGCATCCCGGACGTGCGCGGCCGCGTGCCGCGGGCCCACCACATCAAGGTGTCGGCGCTCGACCGCAACGCCAAGCGGTTTGAAATCGACCTCAAGGACTTCCCGGCTCGCGTGGTCCAGCACGAGACCGACCACCTCGATGGCGTGTTGTTCTTCGACCGGATGAAGTCGCTCGAAACGTTGACCTACCTCGAGGAGTACTCGCGCTACCACGCCCGCCGCGACAAGGACGACGACAAGGACGACGACGAGGACGACAACGACGAAGAGTAGGGTGCTCCCGGCGAGGGTGCGCTCCCGCCGGGAGGTGCCCTTATTTCTTCTTTTCGCCGGTCCCGTTCATCGAGAACTGGCCGCCGTTGATGTCGAACATCACCTTGGCCTTATCGGTGCCATCGGGCGTCAGCGTGATCACGGCATCGAACGGGTTGCCCTGGAAGTTGCCCGCGAACTTGAGCACCAGGCTTTCCTTGTCCTTCGAGACGTCGGTCACCTTCTGCACGTCGGGCTGCATCTGGTTGGAGATCTCGGCGACGACCTTGCCGCCATCATCTTTCAGGACCAGGCTCTGCTCGAAGGCGCCCTGTGGGCTGTCGAGCATGAGCGACCAGGTGCCCATGAAGCCGCCGGCGGCCGCGGGCGAAAGGCCCTGGGCCGAAACCACGAGCGGTGAGAGAGCGAGCGCCAAAGCGACGGTTGCGATCAGGCGTGCCATCGTAACTATCCTTGTTGGGTCCGCCAGGGAACTCCGGCGGGTGAATGCGGATTTTAGCACCAGCTCGGCCGGGTGAAACCACGGGTGAGCGCGTATAATTGCGGGCATTCCCCCTTCGCGCTTCGCGCTACGGTGGACAGGCCCTTTCCTAATGCCAGCTGTTGCCCTCGACACCGCTCCGCCGAAGGTCACCCTGCTGTCGTCGCCGTCGGTCCCTTACGACGGCGCGATTGCGGCGGCCCGCACCTGCTATTCGCCGCGCGTGATCCAGCGGAGCGAAATCACCGATAAGCAGCGGGATTCCATCGGGCCGCTGACCTTCGAGGGCGGCCACCACACCGTGTTCCAGCACGCGCACTTCGAGTTCGGCCTCGAAAATATCTCGCGCCAGCTGGTGTGGAGCGTCCTTCACTCTTACCCGTTCTACAACTCGGAGCAGTCCAGCCAGCGCTACGTGAAGCTGAACGAGCCGCGCGCGTTCGTGCCGCCCATCACCGGCGAGGCGCTGGATGTCTACGAGCAGGCCGTGTTGCGCGCCTGGGTCGCCTACGCCAAGCTCTCGGCGCTGCTCAAGGACGATGCCTGGGCCGTCCTGAAGGAACTGCGCTACGTGCGGCCCACCAATTCCGCGGCGCGGCTCAAGACGGTGGAGCGCGAGGCCGAGAAGAAGGCGATCGAAACGGCGCGCTACGTCATTCCCATCGGCGCCTTCACCTCGATGGTGCACACCGTGTCGGGCATCGTGCTGCACCGCCTGCACCGCATGCTCAACGCCGGCGACGTGCCGTACGAAGCGGCCATGGTGATTGGCGCGATGGTGGACCTCGTCACGGAGGTCGATCCGATGTTCTTCGAGAAGATCGGCCTCGACACCTTCGCGCGCGAGTCGATGCCCGAGTTGCAGTTTCCCAACACGCGCGCGTCTGGCGACGCGTTCGCCGCCGAGTTCGACCGCCGCCTGCACGGCCGCGTCTCGCGCCTGCGCGACTGGTCGGCGGGCGCCGAGCGCGTGGTCGCCGACGCGGTGCGCGCCACCTTCGGCATCACCACCGCGGAAATGGACGACGAGGAGGCGATCGATCGGGTGATGAACCCGGCGCGCAACCCTTACCGCGTGGACATGCTCGACGTCGCGTATCACTCGCCGATGATGCGCACGCTCAACCACGCCTTCTACGTGTTCGAGAAGCGTTTGAGCCACACCGCCGACTCGCAGGACCAGCGGCACCGCATGGTGCCGGCCTCGCGGCCGATGATGACGCTGGCCGACACCTCGGCGCCCGACTACATCACGCCGCGGCTGATTCGCCAGAACCCCGAGGCCCTGGCCGTTTACGAGCAGGCGATGGCCGACGCGTGGGCGGCGAAGAACCGGCTGCTCGCGCTGGGCGTGCCGCTCGAGTACGCGCTCTACGTCGTCCCCAACTCCAAGGCCCTGCGGCTGGTGGAGTCGGGCTCGTTCATCGCGCTGCAGCACAAGTGGACGCTGCGCACCTGCTTCAACGCCCAGGAAGAGATCTACCTGGCGTCGATGGACGAGATCAGCCAGGTCAAGGCCATCCATCCGCAGCTGGGCCGGCACCTCGGCCCGCCGTGCGTGCTGCGCAACCAGATCGTGTCGCCGCGCTGCACCGAAGGCACGCATTTCTGCGGCGTGCCGGTGTGGAATTCCTTTCCGCACGCCGAGCGTCGCCTCTGACCGCGTGGTGATCCTCCCCTGGGTCGCGCACGCCTACACGGCCACGGGAGCCGTGATTGCCCTGCTCGCGACCGGCGTCACCTTCGCGCACAACTTCCGCGCGGCGTTCATCTACCTTGTGGTCGCCACCCTCGTCGATGCCACCGATGGCGTGCTGGCGCGGGCGTTGAAGGCCAAGGAGCGCCTGCCGCATTACGACGGCGCCCGTCTCGACGACATCGTTGACTACCTGACCTACGTCTTCGTGCCGGTGCTGATCGTGTGGCAGGCCGAACTGGTGCCGGTGGCGTTTCCGGTGTGCGCGGCGATGCTGATCGCGAGCGCCTATGGGTTCGGCCAGGCGCATGCCAAGGCCCATCAGGGCGATCACTTCTTCACCGGCTTCCCCTCCTACTGGAACATCGCGGTCGTGTATCTCTACGTGTGGCAGCTGGCGCCGATGGTCAATGCCATCGTGCTGCTCGGGCTGGCGCTGCTGGTGTTCGTGCCGATTCGCTACGTCTACCCCTCGCGCACGACAGCGTTGAAGGTGCCGACGCTGGTGCTTGGCACGATCTGGGCCGCGCTGTTCACGTGGATGGTGTGGCGCCTGCCGGCCACCGACGGCCCGTGGATGGTGCTCTCGCTGGTGTTTCCCGTTTACTACTTCGGGTTGTCGTTCTGGTTACATGCTGGTGCCAGGGTGCCGGCCTCCAGGTAGTCGCGCATGTCGCCGCTGGTCATCATCTTCCTCACGGTCTTCATTGACCTGCTCGGTTTCGGGATCATCATCCCGCTGCTGCCGTTCTATGCCGAGTCGTTCGGCGCGTCGGCCTTCACCATTGGCCTGCTCGGCACCAGCTTCTCGCTGATGCAGTTCCTGTTCTCGCCGATCTGGGGCCGCTGGTCCGACAAGATCGGGCGCAAGCCAATCATCATGCTCGGACTGATGGGATCGTGCCTGTCGTACCTGGCGCTCGCGCTGGCCACCTCCTTGCCGATGATCTTCTTCGCCCGCATCATCGGCGGCATTGCCGGCGCCAACATTCCGACCGCGCAGGCCTACATCGCCGACGTGACGACGCCCGAGAACCGCGCGCGGGGCATGGGGATGGTCGGCGCGGCGTTCGGGCTGGGCTTCATCTTCGGCCCGGCGATTGGCGGCCTGCTGAGCCGCATCAGCCCCGAAGCGCCGATGTGGTTCGCGTCGGCGTTGTGCCTGGGCAACTTCACCGCCGCCTGGTTCCTGCTGCCGGAATCGCGGCGGGTGTCGTCGGCGACCATGACCCTGGGCCGCCTCGAAGCCTTCAAGCACGCGCTGACCAAGCCGGCGCTGGTGCTGCTGCTGGCGCTCTATTTCCTCGTGACGGCGGCCTTCTCCGGCTTCGAAGCCACCTTCGCGCTGTTCAGCGAGGCGCGCTACGGCTTCACCGCGGCGTCGATTGGCTTCTTGTTCGCGTTCATCGGCGTGGTGCTGGCGACCATCCAGGGCGTGCTCGTCCACAAGGTGGTGAAGCGGGTCGGCGAGGCGCGGCTGATCCCGGCGGCCATCTTCTGCATTGCACTTGGCATTGGCATGGTGCCGTTTGCCTGGAGCGTGCCGACGCTGCTGGTGGCGCTGTTCGTGCTGGCCGTGGGCATGGGCTTCAACAACCCGTCGCTGACGTCGATGGTGTCGCGGCTGTCGGATGCCAACGACCAGGGCGGCACCCTGGGGCTCGCCTCGTCGCTCGCCAGCCTCGGCCGCGTCGTCGGCCCGGCGTGGGGCGGGTTCCTCTACGACGCCTACGGCATGACCACGCCCTACCTGAGCGCGTCGGGGCTGATGCTGGTCGCGTTTGCCGTGTCGTTCTTCGGACTGTCGCGGGTGCGCCATGAATCCGACGCTGCTGCACGCGGGTAATCCCGGCCCGTTCACCGGCGAGGGTAACTGGACGTATCTGATTCCGGGTGACCGCGCGATCCTGATTGATGCCGGCGTTGGGGAGCAGGCGCATCTCGACGCCATTGCCGTGGCGGCTCCGGCGGGTCCGGCCGACGTCCTCGTGACGCACGCGCACAGTGATCACGCGGCCGGCGCGCCGGCCGTCCAGGCGCGATGGCCGTCGGCGCGTTTCTCCAAGTTTCCGTGGCCGGAGCGCGATCGCGACTTGCCGTGGCAGCCGCTGGTGGAAGGCGCCAGCGTGATCACCGGCGAGGGCCTGCTCGAGGTGCTGCACACGCCCGGGCATTCACCGGACCACGTGGCGTTCTGGCACGCGCATTCGCGGACCTTGTTTGTCGGCGACCTGCTGGTGCTGGGCGGCACGGTGTTCATCCCCGCGTCCGCGGGAGGCAACCTCGCCGACTACCTGGCGTCGCTCGAGCGGCTGCGGCAGTTGTCGCCGCTGCGGGCGTGGCCCGCGCACGGGCCGGTGATCGAGGATCCGGTCTCGTTGATCACGCAGTACCTCGAGCATCGCCGACAGCGCGAGGAGCAGGTGCAGGCCGCGCTCGCCGCGGGGCTCGCGACCGTGGACGCGATCACCGCGCGCATCTACGCCACCCTCGTCCCCGCGCTGGCCCCCATGGCGCGCGAGAGCGTGCTGGCGCATCTCATCAAGCTGGAAGGCGAGGGCAGGGCACGGCGCGATGATGCCCACTGGGCCAACCTGCCGTAGCAGTTTCTTTACGCTCCTCGAGGACGTGAAGCGACGTCACCAACGCGACCTGGCGGCTGGGTTCGGCAGGGTGACGATGCCGGATGCGTAGAGTGACGTGACTAATCGGCGGGCAGCGAAGGCCCTGGAGGTGGGCGAACCATCTCGATGCTATCATCCGCGCGAGCAGGGGGTTGCCGAGGGGCCAAGATCCAGACGCCGCATCCTTCGGCCTTCGCACTGTGCGGCAACCTCAGGAGTGTGCTCGTGTTCACAAGACCGTTGATGGCTGCTGCAGTAGGCGCGCTGACTCTGACACTGCCTCACGTCTCAGCACGGGCGGCCGAAGTGAAGGTGCTCAGCGCGATCGGCATGCGCCAAGTGATGCTCGATTTGGGCCCCAAATTCGAACGTGCGACTGGCTACAAGTTGGCGATCGCCTTTGACAGTACGGGTTTGATGGCGAAGCGAGTCGCCTCCGGTGAGCAAGTCGATGTCGTGTTGATCAATCGGTCGGCCATCGGAATACTGGAAAAGGACGGTAAGGTGATTGCGAGTTCGGTCACGCCGATTGCAGCGTCCGTCGCGGCTGTGGCCGTTCGCAGGGGTGCAGCCAGGCCAGACATTTCCTCACCCGAGGCCTTTAGGCGCATGCTGCTTTCGGCCAAATCGGTCGCACGGCCCTCTCCCTCGGTTGGAGGTTCGAGCGGAGATCACATCGCGAGGGTGCTGGAGCACCTCGGGATCTCCGACCAGGTGAACGCCAAGTCCGTCATCGTGATGACGGGCACCGCCAACCAGATTGCGGACTCGCCGGGCGAGGCTGTCACGAAAGGCAAGGCCGACGTTGCCCTGCACCAGCTTCAGGAACTCATGGTTGTGCCCGGCCTCGAGATTGTCGGCCCGTTTCCAGGCGAGCTCCAGGGGAGCTTTGCTTTTTCGGCGGCACTTGGCACCAACGCCAGGGAGGCGCAGGGCGGAAGAGCGTTGATCGAGTTCCTCCTGACGCCCGCCGCCCGGGGTGTGATCAAAGCGAAGGGAATGGAACCCATCACGCCGTGATTCCTGGTCCGCCATATTCGAGTCTCAACGAAAGCTGAGCGGCCGGCAAGATTAGGTAACAGTTCAGTCAGGGGACATAGGCATCAGGAGTAGTATCGGCCCATGCCACACCGCATCACTGGCGAGCGGACGAAACGATGGCACACCCTGATTCTCACGTAACGATCCACATGGCGGCGAGCCTCGATGGCTTCATCGCGCGAAAGGACGGGCGCGTCGACTGGCTCGAAACCTCAGACGAATTCGCAGGCGGGAACACCATGGACCCAGGATTCGTCGAGGCGTTCCTCAAGACGATCGACTGCTACGTCATGGGGTCGCGAACCTATGAGACCGCGCTTGGTTTTGAAGCCCAGGGGTTGGGGTGGTCGTACGGCGACAAACCCACTTTCGTCCTCACTAGTCGCGAACTGCCGCGGACCCGGGATACCGTCGAGTTCCACTCAGGCGATCTCGCGCAGTTCGTGAATGGGCGCCTGCGGCCCACCTTCCGTACCATCTGGTTCGTTGGAGGCGGGGTGGTCTCCGCCGAATGCCTGCGTCTCGGGCTAGCCGACGAAGTTCGCTATTCGATCCTGCCGATCTTGATTGGTGACGGGATCCCGTTCTTCGAGAAGTTCGACACCGACATCGCCCTCCATCTGGCGGAGGTCACCGCCTACAAGAGCGGCATGGTGGAGCTTCGTTACGATGTGCGAAGACATGACGGCGAGTCACGGAACGCCCCCTGACAACAGCATGCTTCGAGCGGAAGAACCAGGCGATTCGCCTGGCGGAGTAGACTGTGAGAAGTCGGCCAGCTCCGTCGTTCGGCAACCGCTCGACCTGCAATTGGGAGTCGTCGCCATGAGAACGAAACCGCCCGTGATCGGCGTCGTGATTGCCCTCAGCCTGTTGACGGCTGTTTCCACGGGTGTTCTCGCCCAACAACCCACCATTCCTGAGTACGTGGCCGAGCTGACGGGGGCATTCGGCGAGGGCATACTCGCCCCCACGCCCGTGCTCGACGCGCCCTTCTCGGCAGAGGCCGAGACGGTGTGGCAGCCGCGGGTCGACAGCGGGAAGCCCAAACAGCGTGCCACCGCCCGTTATTACCGCGATCGCGAGGGTCGCGTCCGGGTGGAACAGATGTTCGTTGGCGTCGCGAGTGATCAGAGTCCGCAACGAGTCATCGTGTTGCCAGACCGGCAGAGCCTGCCGGTGTATCTGCTGGATCCTGCCGCACGAACGGCAAGCAAGATCCCGCGGGGGCATGCCTTGATGACCGTCGGCGGCGCCAACAGCCTGGTGATGCCCTTTGCAATGAATCGCTTCATCGACTTTCCCCTGCCTCAGCGACTCCACTGGCATTCCCAGGTGGCGATCGAGCAGGAACCGCTCGGGCAGCGGGCGATGGCCGGGGTCCAAGTTGCGGGAACGCGCTTCGCAGCGACGTGGCCGTTCGGCCCGGCGGCCCGCGTAATCCAGACGACGGAGGAACGGTGGGCCTCACCGGAGCTGAAGCTGGTGGTGTATGACCGGGTTGAGGACTCCGAAATCGGCAGCGTCGAGTACCGCCTGACCAGGATCACCCGCGTCGAGCCGACGCCAGCACTCTTCGAGGTGCCCGCGAACTACGAAGTGAACGACGTGATTCAACCGGCGTTGTGGGGTAACCCGTATCTGCCGGAGACGTGGCCCGCCGGGCGTGGCCCGGGCCGGCGGTAGGTGATCGCTACTGCAATGGACAAGTCAGCGAACGAGACTGACGCGCATCCGCCACGCGAGATCGCCCGCATGGTCGAGCGCCTCGGCGTGGCGAAGGCGCAGACCGATGCCGTCACGCTGGTCGTGCTGGCCACGCTCGCCGGCGCGTTCATCTCGCTCGGCGCCCTTTTCTTCACCGTGGTGGTCACGGGGTCGAACCTTGGCTTCGGTGTCACCCGGTTACTGGGCGGTGTGAGCTTCTCCCTCGGACTGATTCTTGTCGTGGTCGCCGGCGCCGAGCTGTTCACCGGGAACAATCTTCTGGCGATGGCCTGGGCCAGTGGCCTGATTGGCACCAGAGACGTCGTGCGGAACTGGCTGCTGGTCTACCTTGGCAACGTGATCGGTTGCCTGGGGACGGTCCTGTTCGTCGTCTGGGCCGGCACCGGCAGCCTCGGCGGCGGCGCCGTCGCCGAAATGGCCATCCAGATCGCTCGCACGAAGGCAGACCTCTCGCTCGGCGAGGCCTTCGCGCGCGGGCTCCTGTGTAATGCCCTCGTCTGCCTGGCGGTGTGGCTCGCCATGGGCGGGCGCAGCGTGGCCGACAAGATTCTGGCGATCCTCCTCCCCATAACCGCCTTCGTCGCGATTGGCCTCGAGCATTCGATCGCCAACTGGTTCTTTCTGCCCTTCGGCCTGGCGCTGGACACGCAAGGCGCGGTGTCGGTGGCGGGCGCCGCCAGGAACCTCGCCGTCGTGAGCGTGGGCAACCTTATTGGTGGAACCCTGCTGGTCGCCGGTGTCTACTGGGTCGCGTACTTGCGAGGCGGGCGCAAGCAGGAAGGCCGAACGTGATCGCCGGACGTTCTGGGCGGAACGATATACTGTCATCGCAATGATTCGCACGGTGGGCCTCGCGGGGGCGGGCTTCATCCTCGTCTATATCGTCCTGTCGGTCGTGACCGGCCAAAGCGTCGTGGCACTCGGCGATCTGGCCCAGCTCGTTCCACCACTCGCGTACGCCGGCCTGACCCTCGCGCTTGCCCAACGGTGCCGCGGGCAGGTCCGCATCTTCTGGAACCTGAACGCCGCCCACGCTGTGATCTGGGCCATCGGCCAGGCGGTGTGGACCTACCACGACCTCTTCGGCGGCGGCGTGCCGGTGATCTCGCCGACCGACCCGATCTTCTTCGTGTCCAGCCTTCCGCTGGCGGCCGCCCTTTACGGCCGGCCCGAGCGTGACCGTCCCCGCTGGTTGTTCGACATCGTCCTGCTCGACCTGGTCCTGATCGCGCTGTTCTCGGCGTTCGTCTACATCTACTTCGTGGTGTCGATCGCGATTACCGACGGCAACCAGGAGCTGTACCGCACCAACCTCACGCAACTGCTGAACGCGCGCAACCTGCTGCTGGCCCTGTGGGGCATCTGGGTGTGGCGGACGGCGGCCACGCCCGCGTGGCGGCGCATGCTCGGCGTTTACGCGACGGGGCTGGCGGTGACGTTCTTCGGCGGGCTGATTTACGACATGTTGGACCTGACCGGCGTCTACCTCGCCGGCGCGTTGTGGGACGTCTCGTTCATGCTGCCCTATGCCGTGCTGGCCGTGGCTGCGGCGGTGGCCTACGACGAGAAGTTGTTCGAGCCAGAGGAAGAAGCGCCGCCCCTCGCCCGCCTGCCGGTCGTGTCGCTGATCGCCATCACGCTGCTGGTCGCCATTCCGGCGATCGACGAGATCGCGCGCCGGCTCACGAACGTGTCGCCGGCGACGGAAACGCTGCGGACCCGCCTCGCCCTGGCCATGCTGATCCCCTTCGGCATTGTCGTGGTGGTGCGCGAGTTTCTGTCGCGTCGCGCGCTGCTCCGGGCCGGGCAGGAGCTGGTGTCAACCCGCGAGCAACTGGTGCAGAAGGAGAAGCTGGCCGCCGTGGGGCAGCTGGTGTCCGGTGTCGCCCACGAGCTGAACAACCCGCTGCAGGGTGTGCTCGGCTACGCCGAGCTGATGCTCGCGGCCCGGCCGGCGTCGGCCGATACCGAGGAACTGCGCGCCATCCGCGACAATGCCAACCGCGCCGCCGGCATTGTCCGCAACCTGCTGACGTTCGCGGGCCGGACCGCGTCGGCGCGCGGCTGGCAGCAGATCAACCGCATTGTCCGTGATGCGGTGGCCGTTCGCGAGCCGCACCTGCAGGCATCCGGCATCGACCTGCGGCTCGAGGCGGCGGACCGGTTGCCGCTGGTCTACGTCGATCACGCGCGGCTCGAAGACGTGCTCGTCAACCTGATCCAGAATGCCGAGGCCGCCATTGCCACGCGGCGGGAAGGCAAGACGCGGCCGTCCACCGTGCCGGCGCGGGCCCGCGGCGAGATTGTCATCACCACGAAGTGGCAGGGCAATCCGGACCGCATCCTCGTCGAAGTGGCCGACAACGGCAGCGGCCTGCGCGAAGAAGACGTGTCGCGGGTCTTCGATCCCTTCTTCACCACCCGCGAGGTCGGCCAGGGCACCGGACTCGGCCTGTCGGTCTGCTACGGCATTATCCGCGAGCACGGCGGCCAGATCACGGCCCGCAACGCCGACGTCGGCGGCGCGGTGTTCACGGTCGAACTGCCGGTGATGGCGGAGTCGCTGGCCTCGGCGACGGCCGCCGCTTCACTGCCGGTCATGGCGCCGCGGCCGGTGATCCCGACGCCGTCGTATGCGATGGTCCAGCCCGTGGACGACGGCCTCGACCGCACGCCGCGGCGCCGCAAGGCGCTGGTGGTGGATGACGAGGAATCCAATGCCGCGCTGGTCCGCCGCGTGCTGGCCGGCGCCGGCTACGACGTCGAGAGCACCACGCTGTCGCGGCGGGCCCTCGTCATGATCGAGCGGACGGCCTACGATGCCGTGATTGCCGACGTGAAGATGCCCGAACTCAGCGGCCAGGAGCTCTACGGACGGGTCTGCCAGATCCGGCCGGAAATGGCCCGGCGGTTCATCTTCATCACCGGTGACATCGACGGCGAAGACACCCGCGAGTTTCTCGACCAGTCGCGCTGCAGCTATTTCATGAAACCCTTCAACCTCGAGCGGCTCACCGCCGCCGTGGACATGCTGACGGGCACGCGTGCTCCGGATACGATCGGATAAGACGGATAAGCCATGGACAAGATTGTCGACTTCATCAACGTGAACCGCGACCGCCACATCGACGAGATGAAGCGGTACCTCGCCATCCCGAGCATCAGCGCGCTCCCCGAGCACAAGGGCGACGTCCGCGCCTGCGCCGAGTGGACCGCCGACGAGATGCGGCGGATCGGCCTCCACAACGTCCGCCTCGAGGAGACCCCCGGCCATCCGTGCGTCTACGGCGAGTGGCTCGGCGCCCCCGGCGCGCCCACCATCCTGTTCTACGGCCACTACGACGTGCAGCCGGTGGACCCGGTCAACTTGTGGACGTCGCCGCCCTTCGAGGCCACCATCCGCGACGGCGAGATCTACGCCCGCGGCGCCGCCGACGACAAGGGGCAGGTCTTCATGCACTTCAAGGCCGTCGAAGCGCACTTGAAGCAGCACGGCAGCCTCCCCGTGAACATGAAGTTCCTGATCGAGGGCGAAGAGGAAGTCGGCAGCGCCAACCTCGACAACTTCATCCGCGCGCACAAGGACCTGCTGAAGGCCGACGTCGTGGTGATCTCCGATTCGCCGATGTTCGACCGTGGCATCCCGTCGATTTGCTACGGCCTGCGCGGCCTGACCTACTTCCAGATCGACCTGCGCGGCAGCAAGTCGGACCTGCACTCCGGGTCGTTCGGCGGCGCCGTCGCCAACCCCGCCATGGTGCTGGCGCAAATGCTCGCGCAGATGAAAGACAAGGGCGGGCGCGTCAAGATCGACGGCTTCTACGACGACGTCGTGGCGCTGCGCGACGAGGAGCGCGCCGAGTGGGCGCGCTTGCCGTTCAACGAGAAGAAATACAGGCAGGAGCTGGGCGCGCCGAAGCTGTTCGGCGAAACCGGCTACACCACCCTCGAGCGCACGTGGGCGCGGCCGACCTTCGAGGTGAACGGCCTGCTCTCCGGCTTCACCGGCGAGGGCGCCAAGACCGTGCTCCCGGCCGTGGCCATGGCCAAGGTCAGCATGCGCCTCGTGCCCAACCAGGACCCGCAGAAGATCGGCGACCTCTTCGAGGAATACGTGAAGAAGGTCGCGCCGAAGACCGTGGAGTTGAAGATCACGCGCATGCACGGCGGCAAGCCGTGGATGACCGCGTTCGACAACCCGTTCGTGCAGGCCGCCGGCCGCGCCATCGAGCAGGGCTTCGGCCAGCGCCCGGTGTTCAACCGCGAAGGCGGCTCCATCCCGGTGGTGTCAACCTTCCAGGAGGAGCTCGGCGTGCCGTGCGTGCTGTTCGGGGTCGGCTTGCCCGACGAGAACGCCCACGCCCCCAACGAGAAGCTCGACCTCGGGAACTTCCACAGCGGCGTGATCGCGTCGGCGTACCTCTACAAGGAGATCGGCGCCCTCAAGCTCTAGTTGAGTTGCGCGACCCGGCGGCGGAGCGTCTTGACGTGCTCCCAGACCTGCTCGGTCTCCTTGCGCTCGTCGTCATCGTCCTGCTCGGCCAGGCGCGCCAGCTTGAGGTACTCCTCGAAGTCCCTGAGCGCGTGCGAGAAGTCGTTCATGTTGTAGGCGAGCAGGCCGCGGTCCTTGAGGTCGATGAGTGACGACGGCTGCAGGGCGAGCAGCACGTCGGTGGTGGCCCGCGCCTGCGGGAACGAGTGCATCTTCACGTAGAGCCGCTTCAGGTTGTTCAGCATCCGGATCAGCACCTGCCGCCGGGTGGCGCGCGCCAGCAGCGACGGCTCGAACGCCGAGCCTTCGCCGGCGCGGCTGAGCAACTGCCGGCAATCGGCCTCGTCCAGGATGGCGCCGCCGTGGAACGGATCGACGATCAGCCCTGCATGCGGGTCGCCCTTGTGATGGTCCGGCATCACGCGAACCAGGAAATGGCCCGGGAAGTTCACGCCCTCGGCGCGCAGGCCGGCGCGCCTGGCCACCTCGATGTAGATCAGGGCCATCGTGATCGGGATGCCCTTCTTCCGATCCATCACCTCGTTCAGGCAGCTGTTGCGCGGATCGTCGTATTGCTCGCGGTTGCCGGTGAACCCGAGCTCCCCGAAGACGTAGCGGTTCACGGCATCAATGCGGGCGGCAATCGGCGCGTCATGCCCCGGGTCCTTCGCCACGAAATGGAAGGCCGCGTCGCCCATCTGGTCCAGCCGATCCAGATACGGCCTGGGGTCCAACCGCGGATACTCGATGCGCGCCACGAGGAGGGCGGGCCCGGCCAGGTCGGGGCCCGGCTGGTCGGCGGCGTCGGCGATCAGGTCCGCCAGCGTCTTGGCGAGGGGCTCAGTCGGCACAGAGGGCATCCAGGTCGGCGATGGTGAGCGCGTGCAGGCCGGGCACGACCAGCTCGGCGTCGGCGCGGAGTTCGGCGGCGGTGTAGGTGTTGGTCACGGCGACGCAGCGAAGGTCGGCGCCGCGAGCGGAGACGAGGCCCCACTTCGAGTCTTCGATCGCCACCGACCGCCACGGCACCAGGTCGAGGCCCGACCTGGCGCGGAGCTGCGCGAACGCGGTGAGGTAGGGCTCGGGGTTCGGCTTGCTGCGCTCGGTCTGATCGGCGCCCACCACGACGGCGAACAGGGACCGCAACCCGGCGCGCTCGAGCACGTGGTCGATCTCGTGCGTCAGGGCGCCGGAGGCGACGGCGATGGGGACCACCGCGGCGGCCGCGCGGATGAAATCCGCCGCCCCGGGATAGAGCATTTCACCGGCGGCGGCGAGCGTCTCGTAGCGCTCGCTCTTGCGCTCGATCAGCGTGCGCACGCGCCCCTCGTCCATCGGCACGCCCTGGTCTTTCCCCAGCGCCTTGAACACACCGACGTCGTCGTAGCCGAGATACCGGGCGTAGTAGTCCTCGGTGGAAATGGTGAGGCCTTCGGGGGCGAGAGTGTCCTGGTACGACTTGAGGTGCAGGCGTTCGCTGTCGGCGATGACGCCGTCGAAGTCGAACACGATCGCCTGGAGCGCACCAGTTCGACTGCCGACTCCCGACTCCCGGCTCCCGGCAGGTTCGTTGATCATGGAGCGCTCGATGCCGACTTCGGGAGCCGCTCGCCGGCGCGGATCGGAATATCCAGCCGGTTTTCTTTCGGCGGATACGGGCAGTCGAATTCGGAGTTGTAGTAGCAATACGGGTGGTACGCGACGTTGAAGTCGATCACGTAGATGCCCGTCGGCGTGGGGTCCAGCTCCATGTAGCGGCCGGCGGAGTAGGTCTCCGCGCCGTTGGTGAAATCCGAGAACGGCACGAACAGGCGGCTCACCAGCGGCTGATCCATCTCGTGGAAGGCGGTGAGTCGCAGTGTGTGTCCCTTGACCGTGAATTTCAGGGTGCCGATACGCTCGATGTCGCGAATCTTGCCCGTTGAGGTGGGCACCTGCAGCCGGGTGCGCTCGGCGGCCGGCTCCAGGGACGCCGGCACGGCGTACATCTCGTCGATGGGGAAGTAGGCGAGCGGCACGAGGGCGGCCATCTTGTCGGCCGGTACCGGCGAACCGGGATTCGCCTTGAACGCTTCGTCTTTCGCCGTGCGTTGTGCCGCGATCTGCGACGGGTAGTCCTCTGGCTCGGAACACGCCGTCGCCAAGGTCATCACCGCCACGGCCATTAGCGCTCGAATTTCCCGCTGCACATGCCAACTATAACCCTGCTTTTCGGGCCAAATCACGAGATCGCCAAATCACCAAATCACCAAACCGCAAGCCCTGAGGTATCCTGAAGGGCTATGTTACGAGCCGGAATCGTCGGTCTGCCCAACGTCGGCAAGTCCACTTTGTTCAACGCGGTCACCCGTACCCGGAAGGCCGAGGCCGCCAACTACCCCTTCTGCACCATCGACCCCAACGTGGGCATCGTCATCGTGCCCGACGCGCGGCTGGCCGTGCTGCAGGGCATTGCCAAGACCGGCGTCGTGATCCCGGCGGCCGTCGAGTTCGTCGACATCGCCGGCCTGGTCAAGGGCGCCAGCGACGGCGAAGGGCTGGGGAACAAGTTCCTCACCCACATCCGCGACGTGGACGCCATCGTCCAGGTGGTCCGCTGCTTTGACGATGAGGATGTGCTGCACGTATCGGGGTCGGTGGATCCCGTCCGCGACATCGAAGTGATCAACACCGAGCTGATGCTGGCCGACCTCGAAACGGTGCGCAAGCGCCGCGAGCGCGTCGCCAAGGAAGTCAAGCGTGGCGACAAGAACGCCGCCGCCGAAGACGCGGTGCTGCTGAAGATCGAGACCTCGCTCGACGCCGGCAAGCCCGCCCTGACCGTGTCGCTGACGCCGGAAGAGCACGTGCTGTCGGCGCAGTTCTTCCTGTTGAGCGACAAGCCGACCATTTTCGCCTGCAACGTGAAAGAGTCGGACCTGGCGACCGCCGACACCAATTCCTACGTCGTCAAGGTCCGCGACTACGTCAATACCCACCTGTCGTGCGAGGCGGTGGTGATCAGCGCGCAGATCGAGAGCGACCTGGTGGACCTGGAGCCGGCGGAGGCGCAGGAGTTCCTGAAGGCCCTCGGCGTGGAAGAAAGCGGCATCGGCGCGCTGATCCGCTCGACCTACCACCTGCTCGGCCTGCAGACCTACTTCACCGCCGGTGAGAAGGAAGTGCGGGCCTGGACCATCCACCAGGGCGACACCGCGCCGAAGGCGGCCGGCGTCATCCACTCGGACTTCGAGCGCGGCTTCATCAAGGCCGAGACGGTGGCTTACGACGACCTGGTGGCCTGCGGATCCGTGGCGGCGGCCCGCGACAAGGGCCTCTATCGGATGGAAGGCAAGGAGTACGTCGTCAGGGACGGCGACGTCCTGCTGTTCAAGTTCAACGTGTAAGAACCAGGCAGAAGATCAGGCGCCCTGGACCCCCGAAGTTCCCGCATGTGTAGCGCGATGTAGCATCCGCCTTTAGGCGGATTGTCCGGCTGAAGCCGGACGCCACATCAGAACACCGACTGTACGAAGACGAGCACGGCCGCCGCGGCCGACAACTGCAGCGCCAGCGCCACGCGATCGCGCAGGAACAGGATCCCCAGGGCGATCAGCACACCGGCGGCGAACAGGAAGTTCCAGTACAGCTCCTGCACCCCTTCCTGCACGCCGGTGGTGCCGGCGCGCCGGCGTGTCTGCTCGATCACCGCGTTGGCGATGTCGCGATCGCTGTCGCGATCGATCTCGAAGTAGCGGCCGCCCCCGGCGGTGGCCAGCCGGGTCAGCTCCGCGCGATTGAGCGCCGAGCGCAGCAGCGGCTGATCGGGCTGGCGCTTCGGGTCCGGAATCAGCCCGCCCGCGGTGGTGCCGATGCCGACCACGTTGAGCGGCACGCCGCGCTCCTGCGCCAGCGCGAGCGACTTCGCCACCTCGCCGCTCCACGCCTGGCCGTCGGAGATCAGCAGGAAGGCCCTGGCGTTGCTGTTTTCGCCGAGGGTTTCGGCCACACCGGACGCGCGCCGGATCTCCTCATCCTTCTCGATCAGCCGCAGCCCCCAGTAGATCCCGCGTTCGATGTTGGTGTCCCAGGTGCCGTCGTCTTCCAGGCGGAAGGGCGACTTGTCTTCGAGGTGATCGAGAAAGAAGAAGTAGGTGTTGGGGTCCTTGGTCAGGCGGATCTGCGGCGTGGCCATGTGGGCGAACAGCGCCATGGCGACCCGGTCGTTGTCCCAGCGCAGCGATTCGCCGAGCGTGCGGAGGAAGCGCATCGAGCGCTGCCAGCGATTGCCGCGCACGTCCTGCACGTGCATCGAGGCCGAGCCGTCCTGGAGGATGACAAGGTCCACGCCGGCGGTGCGCACGAGCGAGGTCACCGCCTGCGGCCGGGCCACGGCGAGCGTGCCGGCGATCGCGGCCAGCAGCAGGCAGAGCCAGAACAGCAGCTCACCAAAGAACGGGACCCGCTCCCGGACCGGCACGTGCCGCTGTCTCACAAACGCGTGCACGTCCGTGCGCCGGCGCCAGACCTGCCACACCCAGAGCAGCAGGAGCAGCGCCGGGACGGCGAGCAGCGGCAAGAATCCTGGAGCGCCGAACTTCATCCAGTTACCAAATCACCAAATCACCAAGTCACGAGATCGCGAAATTCGCTATCCCTTTCGTACCTTCGTGGTGCCTTTACCGGCCTTTTCGGCTTCGAGCCGCTCGTCGGGACGCATCGGCACGATCATCTTGAACTTCTTCATGTCCGACTCCTCGGGCGGCGCGCCCTCGAAGCCGTGGATGGTGACGTTGGCGGCCGCGTCGAACGGCGCCACCGGCTGCTTGCGGGCGGCGAACACCGCGCGCAGGCGCACCGTGTATTCGTAGTTGAACGCGGCCTCGGCGTTGTCGGGCTGCTCGCGCAGGATCTCGGCGTAGCTCTTCACCACCGAGTCCATCTTGCCGACCACCGACTGCCACGTGCCGCCGGCCTTGCGCAGCGTGCGGTAGGCGGCGTTGGCGGCCAGCAGCTTGGCCTCGGCGTTCGACGCCACCGTGTCGTAGTCGCCCTGCCAGTAGGCCGCGGTGGCGCCGAGCCGCCTGGCATCGATCGCCAGGCGGTCGTTGCCGGGCAGCAGGCTGGCGATCCGGCCCGGCCCCTGCGCCTGCGCGCCGGCGCTGTCGTAGCGCAACGTGACCAGGTCGCGCTCGGCGGCGGCAAGGCGATGCTCCGCTTCCGATGTCCGCCACAGGATGGCGCCGGCGGCCACCAGGACCACCGCGATCAGCAACTGCCCGAACCACGATGACGATTTCATACTCGCTCCTTCACGGCACCCCATAAAGGGGTGCCCTACCTGTCACTTCACGGAAATGTCTGGAATGCCGGAATCGTGAACCGCAACAGCAATGCGGCGCACCACAGGCCCACGGCGGTCAGCGCGAAGGGCGCATACCGCGGACGCTCGGTGCTGTACTGCTTCATCTCGATGGTGCCGGCCGAGGCGCGATCGATCGCCTGGATGGCCTGGATGATCGTCGCCTCGTCGCCGCCCGAGAAAAACTGCCCGCCGGTCTTCTTCACGGCGCCAATCCACAACTCGTCGGCGACGCTCCGCTTGTTCTGGATGTTGCCGCCGATCTTGATCAGGTAGACCGGGATCTTCGCCTTGGTCGCATCCGTCAGCACGTCGTCCACGGTCTTGCCGTTCTCGAGCACGTCGGCGTCAGCGCCGTCGGTGAACACCACCATCAGGTTGCCCGCCGCGTCGAGAAAGTCGAAGGCCTGGAACAGACCGACGGCCTGCTCGACGGCCCGCGCCACGACCGTGCCTTGGTCGGGGAACGCCATGAACTCGTTCCAGTCGCCGATCAGCGCAGTGCTCAGCAGGATGTTCTCGTAGTCGGTGGTGAACGGAGTGATCACGTAGGCGTCGTCGCCGAACTCGATCAGCGCCATCAGGTCGCGGTACTTGCCGGCCATGCGGCGCTCGATGAAGTAGCGCGCGGCGCCCACCGTGGTGAAGAAGGCGGCGTTGTTCGGCGCACCCTTGGCCAGCGTCGTCGAGGGCAACGCCGACAGCATGCTGGACGACGCGTCGATCAGCAGGCTGATGCGGCGGCCGGGGTAGCGCGTTTCGGATCGCGTCAGCGACGTGCGCGGATCGGCCAGCGCCAGGATGAAGAAGGGCAGGCCGGCCAGGGCCAGGATCAACGCCCCGTGGCGGGTCAGCGAGGCCCGCGACCATCCGGGACTGGTGACAATGGCCGGTAGTGCCAGGCGATGATGGCCGGGGTTCCGGCTGCCGAACGACCGGATCACCATGAAGACCGCGGCGAGCCCGATGAGGGCGATCACCAGTTGCCGCGCGGTGTTGCCTTCGGAAAACAACAGGCGCTCGAGACGCAGCTCTCCCCACTCGGCCCACGTGGCCATGACGAGCTCACTGATGTCTCGAAAGGCCTGCATTTACGCCCAGACTTTTTTCCGCATGTCGACGAGCGAGCGAACGACGGCCGCCGACCATTCCGACACCATCGAATGCGCCGACTGCTGTTGCTTCGTGATCCGGATGACCGTCTGCACCGCCTCGTCGGCGTCGGTGAACTTGCCGTCGCGGCCGTAGCGCGCCACCGTCAACGTCTTCAGCGCGTCGGCCAGCGTCGGGTCGGTCGCCGATTCCGCGGTCACCGATCCGGACACGTACATCTTCGCCCGGCCCATGCCGCGGCCGACCAGCAACTGGCCGTCGACCTGGGGATCGTCGGCGGCAACGAGCCGCTGGCCCACGCTGCGGCCCGAGGCGTAGCTGCCGGCAATGCGCGCCGCCGACAGCGCGCGGCCGGCCAGTTCGGGCGTCCAGCCGCCGCGGCCCGCCCGCTGCACTTCGTCCAGCTCGCTGGCCACCTGGCGCAGGATCGCCCGCGGGATCAGGTGCAACTGTGCCGCCGACGACGTCTTGGCCTTGCTGCGCAGCAGGCTGATCAGGATCACCACGACCATGACGCCGGCCAAGGCGAACAACACGCCGGCGACGGTCTGGAACAGCGAGGCGCGCGAGTCGCGCGCCTCAATGGCCGCGAACGCCGACGCCGGCGCTTCGCGGATGTCGGAGGTGTCATCGGGCACCAGCGAGATCAGGCGAACCGACGCGCGCGGCAGGGAGTAGCTCAGCTCGCGGCCCTGCACGCTGTCGCCGCCGGTGACCTTGCTCTCCACCCGGTAGGTGACTTCGAGGGGCGGCACCGCGACGTCGGCGCCAAAGGCGTCTTCGGCGATCAGCCGCATGTGGTAGTCGTACTGGAAGAAGCGCCGCCCGGTGGTCACCAGGTCGCCGGCGTGCTCGCCGCCCAGCACCTCGAACGGCGGCAGCTGCACCACCGTGTGGTCGAGCTTCGACAGGTCGGGCACCACGCGCGTTGCTTCGGTTTCCACCACGGCGCAGGTCAGCCTCAGGTCGAACGGCTCGCCGGTGCGCACCGCGCTCGTGGACGTGCGCCACCAGCACTTGATCGGCTCGACCTCGACGAGATCGGTGCCGGTTTGAGCGAACGCGGGGCAGGCCGTTATCAGGCTCGCCAGCAGCGCAATACGAAGCGTATGTGTGTTCATGTCGTCCCTGGACTCCGGCTAGAGCCGGAGGCTACTTCGAACTTCCAACTTCGAACTTCTTCACTTCCGCCGCCGCAGGCGGCGTTCCGCCACCCACTCCACCAGTGCCACGTCGAACTTCACCTGGTCAACGCCCAGCCGAATCACATCGAGGTCCAGCGCCTTGGCCTGCCGGGCGACATCGTCCTGCCAGGCGCGGATGCGCTCGCTCTGGCGGCTCAGCTCGCGGCGCGACATCATCCGCGTCCTGCCGGTTTCCACGTCGTAGACCTCGACCCAGCCCGCCGAGACCTTCGGCAGCTCGAACGCGAACGAGGCATCGACCATCATCACGAACACGTCGTGCACGTTGTCAACCTGCGACATCTCTTTCAGCAGCGCCGGCGCGTCGTCGAACAGGAAGTCGGAGATCACCGGCATCATCGAGGTCTTGCGGGTAAAGCCGCTCAGCGTCGCGCTCAGGCTGCCCGAGTTCTTCAGTTCCCCGAGCCCGTGGCCGTCCTGGTAGGCCTCGAGGCAGTGAATGACCTGGCCCTTGCCGATGCGCGGACGCACGGCGCCCAGCGTCTGAAAGCCCTCGTCGAAGGTGATCAGGCCAATCGAATCCTGGAAGAACACCGCCGACATGCCGATGGTGGCAATCGAGCGGGCGATCAGCGTGGCGATCTGCATGCCGCGCCGGTCCGCGCTCGCCGTGTCGGCGCCGCAGCGCGTGGACGCGGAGCGGTCCGCCACGATGATCACGCCCGACGTGGTCGGCTGCTCGAACTCGCGGACGACAAGCGGGCTGAAGTTGGTGAGCGACGACTGCGCCCAGTCGATCGACTCGAAGCGATCGCCGGCCTGCCAGTCGCGCAGGCCGACGAAGTCGAACCCCGTGCCATGGAACATGCTGGAGTGTTCACCGATCGTGAACTCGCGCATCCGCTTGAGGATGAGCAGCTCGACCTCGGTGATCTCCGACAGGTTGATGAGCGGCTCGACCTCCTGCTCGCGCGTTCTCATGCGAGCAGCCCTGAGCGAGTGTGCGGCCGGCGCAGCCGGACGCATGCGAGTCGAAGGGTGTTCATCGCAATCACGGGATCGGCGTACGCTCGATGACGTCCTTGATCACGGCCTCGGTGGTGAGGCCGTGGCTGGCCGCGTGCGGGCCCAGCCACAGGCGATGGCCGAGCACGTACTGTGCGAGGTCCTGGATGTCTTCCGGGTAGACCTCGTCTCGACGCCGGACCAGCAGCGCCCACACCTTGGCGAGGCGGCCCCAGACGATGATGGCGCGCGGCGAGGCGCCGAGGTCGACGCCGGTTTCCACCAGCTCCGACGGCGAGTGGCGCAGCCAGTCGGTGTCGGGGTTGTAGGGGCGCGTGTTGGCGACCAGCCGCTGGATGTAGTCGCCGAGCCGCTCGTGCAGGTAGACGTGTTCGGTGATGGCGGCGCGCAGCTCGATGATGCGCTCCTTGCGCATCAGCGGGTTGAGGCGCACCTGCTTGAAGTCGAAGTGCACCAGCTTCCGCTCCTCTTCGGGCGGGAGGTAGCCGATGTTCACCATGATCGCGAAGCGATCCGTCGCCGCCTCAGACAGCGGGAACGTGCCCTGGCCCAGTTCCACCGGGTTCATGGTGGCAATCGCGAAGTTGAAGGCCGGCAGCTCGTAGGTGGTCTTACCCACCGTGACGGTGCGGTCCTGCAGGCCTTCGAGGAAGGCGCTCTGCGACTTCAGCGGGATGCGGTTGATCTCGTCCAGCAGGATCACTTCCGCTTCGGCCAGCGGGCCCATCTCGGTGGTGAGCACGCCGGTGGCCGGATTGATCATCTGGAAGCCGACCACTTCGGTCGGCTGCAGGTCGGCGCGGCCCTGGATGCGGGCGAACTTGGCGTTGCTGATGGCCGCCAGGATCACGCCGAAAAAGGTCTTGCCGACGCCCGGCACGCCCCTCAAGAGGAGGTTGCCGGAGTTGACTTGGCGCTGCTCCTTCTTGTCGTAGGTGGTCGGAATCTCCGACAACAGGACGATGTTCGCCAGGATCTTGGGCTGGGTGTAGCCGACGAGGGCCTTGCCGCCTTCCGCAAGGATGGCCTCGTGAAAAGTAATCGCGTCTTGGAGGTCAGGATGCACGTGTCCGCCTTGGAAACGGCAATCGTATCCGAAGCACGACAAGAGGCGCTAGAATTCCCTGCGCGTGGGACAGCCGGCGGGACAAACGTCCAGGTTTGTCTACTCTTCAGGAGGTCATCGATGCTGGTCGAACTGCTCTTGGCCCTGCTCCTCGGACAGCAGCCGGCCGCGCCGCCTTCGTCTCCCGTGCTCGACTACGAGTTCTACAAGGCCCGGGTCCAGCCCCTGTTCCTCGAGAAACGGCAGGAACACGCGCGCTGCGTGACCTGCCACGCCGGCAGCACCACGCTGCGGCTGCAGGCATTCGGGCCCGGATCGGCCACCTGGACCGAGGAACAGACCCAGAAGAACTTCGACGCGGTGAAGGCCATGGTCGTGCCCGGCAGCCCGGGCGCCAGCAAGCTCCTGCGCCACCCGCTGGCCCGGGCGGCCGGCGGCGACGTGTTCCATGGCGGCGGGCAGCACTGGACGTCGAAGAGCGACCCGGACTGGCAGGTGCTGTCGGCGTGGGTGAACGGCGCCACGGTCGCGTCCGGCCGCGACACCCGCGTCGCGCGCATCGTCCAGACCAACGCCGCCGGCGACAACATCCACCTGATCGACCCCGCCACCAACAGGGTGGTGGGCGTGATCCACGACATCGAGGTGCCGCACGGCGTCACCTCGTCGCCCGACGGCATGCGCCTGTACTTCACCAACGAGTCGCTGCACACGCTGGACGTGGTGGACGCGCAAACGCTGGCGGTCACCGCGCGCATCCACCTGAGCGGCCGCCCCAACAACGTGGCCATCGGCAAAGACGGCAGGCGGGTTTACGTGGGGATTGCGCAAGCGCCCGGCGCGGTGGACGTGATCGATACCGTGTCGCTCACCAATGCCAGGTCAATCGCCGTGAAGGGCGCCATCCACAACGTGTACGTGACGCCGGACGGAAAGTACGTCGTGTCCGGTTCGATCCCGGGGCGCATGCTCACCGTGATCGACGCCGCGACCGAGACCATCGCGTGGGAGCTGCAAATGTCGGCCGGCATTCGGCCGGTCACCTTCGAGCAGGCGCCTGACGGCTCGACTTCGCGCATGTTCGTGCAGTTGTCGGACTACCACGGCATCGCCGTCGTGGATTTCGCCACGCGCAAGGAGGTGTCGCGATTCCTGATGGCCGACATTCCAGGGGAAGAGAAGCACACGCAGGGGTTGCAGGGCGCCCCGGCGCACGGCCTGGGCGTGACGCCCGACGGCAAGATCCTGTTTGCCACCAGCAAGGTCTACGGGCAGCTCTACGCCTATTCGTTGCCGGACCTCAAACCCGTTGGCAGCGTGCACGTGGGCCAGCATCCCGAGTGGCTGACTTTTTCGCCCGACGGCAAGCAGGTCTACGTGGCGGCCGCCGGCGACAACTCGGTAACTGTCGTGAATACCGCAACTTTGAAGGAAATTACTCGTATTCCAGTAGGACAGGTCCCCAAGCGTAACGGCACGGCCCTGCTCCGGCAGTAGGGGTCTGACCCCGCCTGGGCGGTTCGGCGGGGTCAGACCCCCTCGCGGCGCGGCGACCCCCTGCGGCGGGGTCAGACCCCTCCGCACCACTTGGTCGGGGTCAGACCCGGCCATGCCTGTTACAATCGGTGACCTCGGAAATCGACGCCCGGACTTTTTAAGGAGAGTGTGTGATGGCGGTTGGAAAGAGTTTCGGCTGGGGCCTGACGATTGGCACCGTGCTGTTTGGCGCTGCGATCGCCGGCGCCGTGGCGCCTCTCGCGGTGAAGGCCGAACAGGCGGCTCCCACCCCTGAGGTGACCTTCACCAAAGACATCGCCCCCATCCTGCAGCGCAGCTGCCAGAACTGCCACCGGCCCGGCCAGGTGGCGCCGATGTCGCTGCTGACCTACGAGGACGCGCGGCCCTGGGCGCGCGCCATGAAGCAGCGCACCGCCCTGCGCGACAAGGCCGGCGTCATGCCGCCGTGGTACATCGAGAAGAACATCGGCATCCAGCACTACAAGAACGATCCGTCGCTCAGCGACGAAGAGGTCGCCAAGATCGCGAAGTGGGCCGACACCGGCGCGCCGCGCGGCAACGTGGCCGACATGCCGGTGGCACGGGCGTTCCAGGACGGCGCCTCGTGGCACGCCGGCCAGCCGGACCTGATCGTCGAGAGCCCCGAAATCGTCGTCAAGGCCAACACCCCCGACTGGTGGGGTGAGTTCGAGCCCACCAAGATCCCGCTGACCGAGGATCGCTACGTGGCGTCGGTGGAAATCCGCGAGGTCAACAACTTCTCCAACGACTCGGGCCGCGATACCGTGGGCCAGCGCTTCGTGTGGCACCACCTGATTTGGGCCACCGCGGAATTCAACGGCGAGGGCGACCCGATCGACGCCTCGATTTCAAACGACGCCGTGGGCTGGCCGGTCCACGAAGTTGGCCGCAACGCCGACGTCTTCGAGCCGAACGCGGGCCGCCTGCTGAAGGCCAACTCCAGCATCATCTACCAGTCGGCGCACTTGCACGCCGGCGGCGCCGACGTGAAGTCGAAGCTGCTGTTCGGCTTCCGCTTCCACCCCAAGGGCTACAAGCCCGCGCGCCGCAGCACGCTGCGCAACCTCGGCAACGGCCTCGACATCGACATCAAGCCGAACGAAGCCAACCAGCAGCTGCACGCCTACATGGTGTTGCAGCAGCCGACCAAGATCGCCACCTTCGAACCGCACCTGCACGCGCCCGGACAGCGCATGTGCCTCGAGGCCATCTGGGGCATCAACATCCAGACCCTGACCTGCGCCGGCTACGACCATAACTGGGTGCGCCAGTACGAATACGATGACGACCACGCGCCGATCCTGCCGCGCGGCACCATCCTCCACATCATCGGCTACATGGACAACACGCCGAACAACAAGAACATCCCCGACCCGCGCAACTGGCAGGGTTCGGGCAACCGCTCGATCGCGAACATGTTCATCGACCTCGGCCAGTCGGTGCCGCTGACCGACGACGAGTTCCAGCAGGAGATGGCGGAACGCCGGCGCAAGCTGGGCCCCAGCCGGCCCGACGTGATCATCGGCTGTCCGCTGTGCAACGTGATTCCGCCGCCGGCCAAGCCGACGGCCCAGCAGCAGTAGCATCAACGGAGTAGGGTCCGGCTTCAGCCGGACCCTACTCTCCCTTTCTTTCCGAATGTTTCTTCCAGGGACCCTGCAATGATTCGATCAGGACGCGCGCGCCTGCTTCTAGGCGCGGCCACGATAGTTCTCGCCTACCAGACCGCCAACACCCAGGTGCTCTCGTACACGAGCGGGCAGACGGTGTCTCCCGCGTTCGAGGGCTGGGAGAAGAACGACGACGGGTCGTTCAACATGATGTTCGGCTACATGAACCGAAACTGGGAAGAGGAAGTAAACGTTCCGCTCGGCCCGGAGAACAACATCTCGCCCGGCGATCCCGACCAGGGCCAGCCCACGCACTTCCTCCCGCGCCGCAACCGCTTCGTGTTCAAGGTCCGCGTGCCGAAAGACTGGGGCAAGAAGGAACTGGTGTGGACGCTCACCACGAGGGGCAAGACGGAACGTGCCTTCGGCACGCTGCGCGAAGACTCGCTCGTCGACAACCTCGTGCAGGCCTCGGAGCAGGGCGCCCTCGGCGCCGGCATCAGCAGCCCCGAGATTCGCGCCAACCAGCCGCCCACGCTGACCCTCGACGGTGGCGATCGCCGCGCGCAGCTCGGGCAGCCGCTGACGCTGATCGCGTTCGCCAAAGACGACGGCGTGCCGCGGCCGCGTTTCGGTCCGGACTCGCGCGAGTCGCGCTTGATCGCCGAGGCGCGCGCCCGCGCGTCCGGCAACGCCACGCCGCCCGCGCCGGCCCCGCGCGGCACCATGGCGTTTGATCCCGCCACGCAGCGGCCGCCGTCGGCCATCACGGTAGGCAGCCAGACCGGCCTGCGCCACTCCTGCTTCGTGTATCGCGGCGCCGGCCGCGTGACGTTCACGCCGGCCCAGGCCAAGGTGTGGGAAGACACGCGCGCGGGCGCCAACTCGCCGTGGGCACCGCGCTGGATGGCGCCCGCCATTTCGGCGGACGGCAAGTACACCGTGTCGGCGACGTTCCATGACCCGGGCACCTACACGATTCGTTGCCTGGCCTCCGACGGCGCGCTCAACACGCCGAAAGACGTCGTCGTGACGGTGTCGAAATAGGGGTCTGACCCCGACCGGGATCTCGTGATCGTGTGATCTGATGTAACCGCCGCGGAGGGGTCTGACCCCTCCGCGTCTGCGGGTCCGGCTAGAGCCGGACTCTACTGCGTACGGCAACTGGCGTTGCCGACCCCCTTGGTGAGCTCACACTGCACGAACGCGATGCGCGGCCGGGCGAAGCTCAGCATCGTGCCCGCCGCGCCCTCGTAGCTCGAATTGGTGTGGGGCTTCGCCGGGTCTTCCTTCATCGCCGCGTCGATGCGCTGGATCTGCCGGATGATCTCGGTGTCGAGCCATCCGTCGGCCTCCGCCAGCTGCGCGGCGCGCGACATCTCGGTGAAGTAGAGCGTGTTGTACTCGGTCACCGACATCAGCTTTTCCATCAACTGATTGCCCGACCATCCCTCGTTGATCGACAGCTCCGGGCCCCAGAAGGTGTTGTCGGAGTCCCAGGAAATCAGCGTGTGCACGTCCTGGTTCTCGAGGCGATACAGGTAGAAGTTGTTCATGCCGTACTTGCCGAGGAACCCGTCGGTCTCGGCGAGAAAGTTCTGCGCCGCCACGAAGCGGATGAACGCGGGAATGTCGAACTTCCCGCCGATGGAGGCGCCCAGCCCGGAGGCCGAGGCCTCGTTGGTCAGCCGCACCAGCGTTTCGATAGGCCGGTACTTCGCTTCGTCGGTCTCCGATTCGTGCGTCTTGGCCTCGAAGCGCAGCATGTAGGGCTCGAGGCTGGTGCCAAGGTTCGTGAAGCGCCAGTCGTCCTGGTACTTGAACTCGTACAGGTAGCCGTCATTCTGCGTGTCGTCGCCAATGGCCCCGAACACCCGCGCGAGCAGATCTTTGTCCACCGACTCGACGATGGCGTAGACCCCGATGTACTCGTTGTTCACGTACAGCCTGGTGTGGATCTCGCGCGACACCGGGATGCCCAGGCGGGCGTAAAACGCCACCGACACGGACTCGTGAACGCCCGACGGATCCTGCGTGAGGTTGTCGAGGTTGAATGACTTCAGCCCCAGGAAGGTCTGATCGGTGGCGTAGCGGTCGAAGTCCACGCGCAAGCCCGGCTTGGTGCTGCTACGCGACCCGCGGCCGCGCGACCGGATGCCCACGTTCCGCGCGGTTTGGCCGTTCAACGTGACGTCGGCCGGATAATAGGTGTTTTCCTGGAACTCGGCCTTGAGCTTGGACCAGTCAGCCGAGTTCAGCCACAGGTCCACTCTTTGAAGGTTTTGGCTCGAAAAAAGCTCATCTGCCGTCTGGGCAGCGGCCGGCGAAACGCCCAGCCAGAGGACCGCCAGCGCGACCGATAGCAGGGTTGCGAAGCGCTTAGCCACGATACACAATATAGACGACGAACAACCTGCCGGCCGTCCATAAACGCCCGGTGGCGGAACTGACCAATAATGTGGCCCCCCCCGCTCCGGACGATTGGCTTGACCCTTATCTTGGGGTGCGCGCTGGCCTCTGCTTGGTGCAGCGGCACGCCAAGTTCGCCTACCCCGATCCCGACCACGCCAACGGCTATAGCCGTCACGCCGGGGACGCCGGTCGAAGTCCCTGCCAACGAAACCCCCGCGGCGCCGACCACACCCCCGCCGCCCCCGGCCGGTCCAAGCTCGACTTGGGTCAACGTCTTTGGCGACACCGGCTGGTGCGGGTCCCCGGCGATGCCGGCGCTGGCCCGGCTCATGACCGACCTGGGCGGCGATGTCTTCCTGGCAGGCGACCTGGCCTACATGAACGGCACCCTCGACGACTTCCGCCGCTGCTTCGACCCAGATTTCGGACGCTTCCGAGCACGGTTCTGGGCCACGCCTGGAAACCACGACTACCAGACCGCCGGCGCCGATGGCTACTTCACCTACTTCGGTGACCGGGCGGGTCCCGCGCGGCGCGGGTACTACGCCGTGCGCTCGTCCACCTGGCAGGTGCTCATGCTCAATACGCAGATTGCGATTGGGCGTAACTCGGCGCAACTCGAATGGGTTCGCCAGGAGTTGCAGAACAACCCCACCCGCTGCACGATGGCGGTCATGCACTACCCCTTCGACAGCTCAGGTCCCAACGGCCCGAACGCTCAACTGCGTGACATCTGGGATGTGATGCACGGCCTTGGAGTGGATGTGGTGGTGTCGGGACACGATCACATATACGAACGCCACGCGCCGCAGGACGCCAGTCAGCGCTCGGACCCGGCCCGCGGCATTCGCCTCTTCATCGCGGGCACGGGCGGCGCGCCGCCGTCCACGCGGGTTCGCGCGGCCGGGCACTCGGAGCTGCTGCTCTCCAACCACGGGTTGCTGCGCCTCAAGCTGGAGCCGGCGCTCTACGAATGGGAATTCCGGGACGTGAACGGCTCCGTCCTGGATCGCGGCCTCAACATCTGCCACTGACCGCGCGACCGGCCTAACGCCTGGTGAGATCGAACGCGCTCAGCTGGCGATCGTTACGAACGAAGTAACGTCCGTCGGCGAGTGCGGGATACGCGCGGACCACGCCAGGGATCAGTGACGCGCGGGCATTGAAGCGGAACGCCTTGGGCGAGGCCGGGGCGAGCGCCAGCTCGCCCGACTCGCGCGTGATCACCAAGGTATCGCCCGCGATCAGCAGCGTGCCGGCGCCAAAGCCGTCCACGTTCCACATCACCTTGCCCGTTGCCAGCTCGATGCAGCGCAGGCTCTGCCCAAATTCCTGCCGGCCCTCGAACCCGTACAGATACCCGTCGCGGTAGACGCTGGTCGAGTAGTGATTGGACATCGACTCGTCGCCGGACCACACCGGCTTCACCGCGTTATTGGCCACCTGCAGGAGCACCGCCCCGGTGCCGTAGCTTGCGGAGAGGAAGATCTGGTCCTTAATCACAATCGGCGCGGCCGCATTGACCGACGCGGCCATCCGCGCGCGCCAGCGGAACTGATACCGCAGGCCGCCGGTCGCGGGATCGAGCGCGGCCAGTCCGGTCCGCGTGAAGAACACCGCCGTGCGGAGCCCGGCGATGTCGGCGATCACCGGCGCCGAATAGCTCGCTTCATCCGTGGTCGAGGTCCACAGCGTCTTGCCGGTGGCGGCGTCGAAGGCGACGATACCGCCGCCTTCGCCAGGCTTCGGCGGGCCAAGGCCGGTCTTGCCGCCGACGTTGACCATCACGCGGTCACCGTCCACCAGCGGGGAGGTGGCGACGCCGAAGTACCCCTTCGGCGCGTCGAAGACGCGGCGCGTGTCAACGGCCCAGAGCTTCCGGCCGGTGGCGAAGTCGAGGCCGTGAAGCCAGCCGTCGGCGCCATGGGTGAACACGCGCCCGCCGGCGATCACCGGAACCGCGCGCGGCCCTTCGTCGAAGCCGAAGTCGTCGCGATAACTGGTGGGGTAGTCGAACGTCCAGATCGTCTTGCCGGTGGCCGCATCCATGGCGTCAACGGTCTCGCGGTTGTTGAGGCGATGAAACAGGATCAGCCTGCCGGCCGCCACCGCCGGCCCGGCGAAGCCGGCGCCGACGTCACGCCTCCAGATCAGCGGTGGCCCCGAACGGGGGAACGACGCGACGATTGGCGCGCCGGTGTAGATGCCGTTGCGGCCGGGCCCGAGAATCTGCGGCCAGTCCTGCGCCGCGATCATTCCTCCGCCCGTGACGACGCATATCAGAACGGCCAGACCAGTGGGCAGGCGTCGCATGTCGGCGCCAGCCTATCAAAGCCGGGCGCGGCGCGCGAACGTTCCGGAAGGACTACCCTTACATGTCCACATGGAGACGCCATCGAACCCGCATCGGCCGATCATGGTTGCGGAAGTCTTGCGTTGCCTGCGGCCGGCCCCTGGCGATGTCGCGGTGGACTGCACCCTTGGCGGCGGCGGTCATGCGCAGGCGATCCTGGAGCGCGTGCAGCCGGGCGGGCGCCTGATCGGCCTCGACGTGGACCCGATCGAGTTGCCACGCACCGAAGCCCGCCTTCGCGCCGACGGTTTCGGCCCAGACACGTTCGTTGCCCGACACGGGAATTTCGCGAGGCTCCCGCAGGTGCTCGCCGGTGAGGGCATCGCCGCTGTCGATCTGATCCTGGCGGACCTCGGCGTGTCGTCGATGCAGCACGACAATCCGGAACGTGGATTCAGCCACCGGGGTGTCGGCCCGCTCGACATGCGGATGGATCCCACGCGGGGCGCGCCGGCGTCGCAACTGCTGGCGGGTATCAGCGAGGTGTCACTGACGGCGGTGCTGCGCGAGCACGCGGATGAACCGCAGGCGGAACTGATCGCCGGCATCCTGAAGCGCGAACTCCCGGACACGACGCACGCCCTGACGCGCCTGGTGCGCCTGGGGCTCAACGAGGCCCGGCCCGATCTGCCGAAGGCCGACGTCAAGATGTCGGTGCGAAGGACCCTCCAGGCGCTGCGCATTGCCGTGAACGATGAGTTCCCCGCGCTCGAGGCCCTGCTGCAGGTGGTGCCGCAGTGCCTCAAGCCGGGCGGGCGGGTCGCCATCCTGACGTTTCACTCGGGCGAGGACCGGCGCGTGAAGAAGGCCTTCCTGGCCGGCTACCGGTCCGGCGTGTATTCCGCGGTGGCGAGCCGGGTCATTCGCTCCACCAAGGAGGAAACGTTCGCCAACCGCCGCGCCTCGGCGGCCAAGCTGCGCTGGGCCGTGCGGGCGCCACGCTGACCTCGGCAACCCGAGTCGCAGCCGATCCCGCGCTCACTCTTTGCGCGGTTCCGCAGGCGGCGTTGGCGCCGATTCGGAACTGGCTGCTGGTTCGGGGTCCTGCTCCGGAGGAGGCACGATGGCCGCGTGATGATGGACCAACTCGGAGAGGTGTGCCACGCTCGCCCGCACCACTTCCACGGCATGGCGAATAGACTCGCCGCCCGGGTGGTGGTGTTCGACGAGCGGCCGCGCTTCTTCCTCTTGAGGTTCGCGAAGGACCTCGAGCTGGTCGGCCAGCCAGTGGACGCCTTCGTCAGGCGTGTCGGGCGCTTTTGATCCCGTCACAGTGGCCGGCACCGGGGGCGCATCCTCCATCACGAAGTCAGTGACACCCATCTCCGCGGCGAGGGCGGGGTCGACCACGGGCTCAGCGGGTGGCGCCGGTGCCTCCGCGAAGGCGAGGTCATCGAGGCCCATCTCGTGTTGCAGGCGCTCAATCTGCGCGTCGTGGGCCGGCGACGCGTCGGCGCCATGGTGGTCGTGCGGGCCGCTGGACCCGTGCCCCTGCTCCGGCGAGTGTCGGGCGCGCTCGTAAGCGCCAATGGCCTGGGTGACGGCCTCGGTGACGATCTGCGCCAACGCTTCCGTTGTAACCTCGTGTTCCATCGCCGTAACCGCGGGTGCCTCGGCCTGGGGGCCGTTCTGCAAGTTGGCGTCGATGGCGTCGAATGCCGTGTCGAGATCGCTCTTCGCGCCCGCGTCGGCGCCGGCGGGCGCGCTCGCACTGTTCTCCATCGAGATGCCCAACGCCTCCCGGACATGCGTGACGACGACGCCCGCGCGCAGCGGCTTCAGCAGGAAACCGCCGGCACCCGATTCCGCAATCCGCGATTCGTTGACGGCCTTGGGGGTGAGCAACAACAGGACGGAGACCGCCTGCAGTTGCGGATTGTGCGAGACGTAGTGGGCGACGGCGTAGCCATCGACGGATTTGTTAACGCTGGCCAGGACCAGGTTCGGCCGGTCGGCCTCGATTCGCGCCAGCGCCCCTGGCCCGTCCACGACCGATACCTCAACCGGCTCGCGGGCGAACATCGAGCGGACCTGGCCCTGAGTCTTGGGGTTGTCATCGACGAGCAGCAACTTGTAGAGGGCCATGGTCCGCGTGTTCCTGCTGCTAGTATCGGCTTCTCCACGGGTGGCGACAAGTTGGTCGTGCCGTCCTGTGCAGGTGCGGCCGGTCCGGGACGGGGCATATAATCGCCGCCATGAAGACCAACCGACGCTCGTTCCTGAGAATCTCCAGCGCTGCCGGCGCCGGCGCGCTCGCGCTTGGCGCCAACAGTATCGAATTGGTTGCGCAAGCCTCACGCGCGCTCGGCAACCGGACCCCGGACGATGTGGCGGCGGATGAAAGCTACTGGCGCGACATCCAGAGCGCCTTCACGCTCGACCGCTCGCTCATCAACCTCAACAACGGCAACAGCTGCCCCAGCCCGACCGTTGTTCACGACGCCTACAAGCGATACCTCGACTACTCGAACCAGGCGCCCGTGTATCACCGCGGCCTGATCGAGCGGAACATCGAAGTGGTCCGCCGCCGGCTGGCGGCCGAGTTCGGCTGTGACGCCGAAGAGATGGCCATCACCCGCAACTCCAGCGAGTCGCTGCAGATTGCCCAGAACGGCCTCGACCTCGAGCCAGGCGACGAGGTGCTTACCACCGAGCAGGATTACGGCCGTATGCTCACCACCTGGGACCAGCGCGCGCGGCGCGACAAGATCAAGATCACCAAGATCAACTTCCCGGTGCCGACCACCGGCGAGGAACTGTTCGGCCGCCTCGAAGGCGCCATCACGCCGCGCACCAAGGTGCTGCACTTCTGCCACATCACCAACCTGACGGGGCAGATCTTTCCGGTGCAGAACATCTCGCGCATGGCGCGCTCGCGCGGCATCATCACGATTGTGGACGGCGCCCACGCCGTCGCCCACTTCCCGTTCAAGCTGCGCGACCTGGAGATGGACTACTACGGCACCAGCCTGCACAAGTGGCTGCTGGCGCCGACCGGCACCGGCTTTCTTTACGTGCGCAAAGACCGCATTGCCAAGACCTGGCCGATGCAGGCCGCGCCGGAGCGCAGCGAGAACGACATCCGCAAGTTCGAGGAGATCGGCACCTCGCCGGCGGCCACCAAGGCGGCGATCAACGAAGCCCTCGCGTTCCACCAGGCCATCGGCACCGAACGCGTGGCGGCGCGCCTGCGCTACCTGACCCTGCGGTGGGCCAACAAGCTCAAGGCCAACCCGCGCATCGTCATGCACACCGGCCTGGACCAGGTCTATGGCGTGGCCTGCGTCGGCATCAAGGACATCCCGGCGCCGAAGATCTACGACTTCCTGTGGAACAAGTACCGGATCATCACCGCCGCCATCTCGCGGCCCGAATACAACGGCGTGCGCGTGACGCCGAACATCTACACGCCGCTCGAGGAGATCGACACCTTCGTCGCGGCGATGGACGACCTGCTGAAAAACGGGCTGCCGGCCGCCTGACGCGTGACATGGATGCTGATGATGCACAGGCGGCCCGGTCGATTGCATCGGCGAAGTAAGGGGTCGTTCTTCCATGCCCACGGCCATCCATCGTCACGTTGAAGCCGCCAGACAAGGGGAGCTCGCGCGCGTCGTCTGTCGCATGTCGTCCGGATGGGCCGTGCTGGGCGATCCGCAGATCACCCGCGGCTACTGCCTGTTGTTGCCCGATCCGGTGGTGCCCGATCTCAATGCGCTTACCGGCGCGGCGCGGCGGCAGTTCCTCGACGACATGGCGGCGCTCGGTGATGCGGTGCTGGCGGTCACGGGGGCCGAGCGGATCAACTACGAGATTCTCGGCAACGTCGAGCCCGCGCTGCACGCGCATGTGATCCCGCGGCATGCGTCTGAGGACTCCGCGCTTCGCCTCAAGCCCGTCTGGCTGCACGATTGGGCAATCGCGCCGGCGTTCGATGTCGCGATTCACGCCGGCCTGCGCGAGCGCATCAGGACCGCTCTCGGCTAAACTGATGTGTTGCACCTATGAGACTCATTCTGTCTGTAAATGTCTTTGCCGCGGCTGCCCTGTGTTTCCTGCCGTCGCTGTCGACGGCCCAAGGCTCGGAACACGTTCACCAGACGCAGCCTGCTCCAACCGCGACTGCTGCTCCTTCGGCCAAGGGTAACGATCGGCCGACGGTCCGCGCCGTGCTCGCCACTGACGCGCCCAAGATTGATGGCGTGCTCGACGAAGCGGTCTGGGCCTCGGCGAATGTGATCGAACAGTTCGTCCAGCAGGAGCCCAACGAGGGCCAGCCCGCCACCGACCGCACCGAAGTGCGCGTGCTCTACGACAAGGGCCATCTCTTCATCGGCGTCCACGCCTATGCCTCGCTGGGGGTCACGGCCACCGAGATGCGGCGCGACGCCGACCGCCTGTTCGACGAAGACAACTTCCAGGTCGTGCTCGACACCTTTCACGACTCGCGCAACGCGTTCATGTTCCTGACCACGCCGCTCGGCGCGAAGCTCGAGCAGCAGATCTTCGATGAGGGCGAGGGCGGCGGCCGCGGCACCACCGCCAACGTCAACCGCAACTGGGACGGCGTATGGGATGCCGCCGCGAAGATCACCGAAGACGGCTGGACCGCCGAGATTTCCATCCCGGTGAACACGCTGCGGTTTGCCAAACGCGACGAGCAGGTGTGGGGCATCAACTTCCAGCGGCACATCCGCCGCAAGAACGAGATGGCGTTCTGGGCGCCGATCCCGAAGGCCTACACCCTCACCCGCGTCAGCCTGGCCGGCGAGCTGACGGGCCTGCGCGGCCTCAGCCTCGGCTGGGACCTCAAGCTCAAGCCCTTCCTGGTTGGCGGTGTTCGAGACGTGCAGACCAGCCGCACCGTCGGCAACACCTCCGCCATTCGCGACATCGGCCTCGACGCCCGCTACGGCGTCACGCCGGGCCTGAACCTCGACGTCACCGTCAACACCGACTTCGCGCAGGTGGAGGTCGATGAGCAGCAGGTGAACCTCACGCGTTTCGGCCTGTTCTTTCCCGAAAAGCGCGACTTCTTCCTCGAGAACTCGAACCTGTTCACAGTCGGCACGGGCAGCTCGTTCACCTCGACGCCGGTGCAGACCGACCTGTTTTTCAGCCGCCGCATCGGCCTGTCGGATGCCGGCACGCCGATCCCCATCCTCGCCGGCGCGCGCCTGGCCGGCAAGTCGGGGAGCAACAACATCGGCGTTCTCAACGTGCAGACCGAATCGGCGTTCGGCAAGGCCGGCGATAACTTCTTCGTCGGCCGCTACAGTCGCGACGTGTTCCGGCGGTCGCGCATCGGCGCGCTGTTCATCAACAAGGAATCGGTGGACGGCAGTGCCCACTTCAACCGGACGATGAGCGTGGACGGCAATTTCGCCCTGGGCCGGAGCATGCAGGCCACCGGCTTCCTGGCGAAGACGGCGACGCCCGGCAAGTCCGGCAACGACATGGCGTTCTACGGCCGTGTCGCCTACCGCGACCCGAAGTGGAACCTGTGGCTGAACTACCTCGACGTGCAGCAGAACTTCAACGCGGAAGCGGGCTTCGTGCAGCGCACCGGTGTCCGCACCACCAAGGCGTACTTCGGCCCGACGCCGCGCCCCAAGCGCGGCAGCATCAAGCTGATGGAGCCGATGTACGTGCTGACCTACACCACGGATCAGGGCAACCGGCTGGTCGGCCGCATGCACCACCTGATGCATGGCACCACGCTCCGAGACGACTCGTTCATCAACGTGATCTACCAGCGCAGCCTGGACGTGCTGGACGTGCCGTTCCGCATCCGGCCGGGCGTGACCATCCCGGTGGGCGCCTACACCTCGGACGAGTGGATCTTCAACTACAACACCAGCCCCGGCCGCAAGCTCTACACGCGGCTGTCGTTCTCACCGATGGAGTTTTACGGTGGCACGCGCCGGCAAATGTCGGCATCCGGCGGCGTCCGCGCCTCGAGCCGGATGGCCGCGGAACTGCAGTTCAACCGCAACGACGTCAAGATGCCGTGGGGCGACTTCCTCGTCAACCTGACGACCCTGCGCGTGGACTACACGTTCTCCCCGCGCATGACCATCCGCAGCCTGACGCAGTACAACTCGTCCACGCACGAGATCTCCAACAACGTGCGGTTCAACTTGATCCACCGCCCCGGAAGCGATCTCTACCTGGTCTACAACGACCTCTCGCAGACCGGCCTCCCGGCCGACATCTTCGGGCAGAAGGACCGCCAGTTGGTCCTGAAGGTGAACTACCTGCTGCAGCGGTGACGCCGGGTTACTTGCCCGCGTCGAAGTAGCGGACCAGCCGCTCGCCCAGGCGTCCGATGCGATCTTCCGCTTCGGCGTACGACCCCGTCACGCTGTTCGCGAAGAACGCCACCACGACCGGCCCCGAGCGGGCGTAGATGACGCCGACGTCGTTGGCGATGGTTCCGCCATCGCCGGTCTTGTGCGCCACCGGCACGTCGATGAAGTGGGGGAGCCTGCGCGCGCCCAGCTGCTGGCGCCGCAGCGTCTGCAGCATGGCGTCGCAGCTCGCCTTCGACGCGGCGGTGCCGCGCTCGATGCTCTCGATCAGCCGGGCGGTGTCTGTCGGCGTCATGCTGCCCAGCCAGAACTTGCGATCGGTCGACGTGCGCTGGTCGCGCTCGCGGGCAAGGCGCTGGCGGATGGCCGGGTCGCGGACCGTGTCGATCCACTTCGCCCGCGGCCCCGTGAACAGGTCGCCGTAGCGCGCGAACAGCGGGTTGCGGTCCGACGCGTACATCAGCCCGCTGGTCTCTTCGGCCGTCAGGTTGGCAAACGCCGGATCGATCATCGTCAGCAGGTCGCGCCGGTAGTCGTGCGGGCGGCCGTATGAGGCGAGGCGCGGGTAGCCGCCTTCCACCAGCCACTTCGTCACCGCAGCAGGCCCGCCGATCTTCATCAGGACGATGTCGGTGGCGGTGTTGTCGCTGGTGATGATCATCTCGGTGATGGCGTCGCGGAGCGTCGGCTGCAGGCCGGCGTCGTGATACTGGAACACGCCGGTGCCATGCCGCAGGTGCGCGCGCGTCAGGGTGATGCGCTCGTCGAGGTCCAGCTGTGCGCGGTCGGCCATCTGGTAGGCGCGAACCATGAAGGTCAGCTTGATGACGCTCGCCGTGCTGAAGTCCTGCTCCGCGCGAACGCCAGCCGCTTCGCCCGTCGTGAGGTGTTTGACGTAGACACCCGTGGTCGCGGGGAAGCCGGCGAGTTCGGCATCGAGTAGCGACTGCAGGGTTCGCGATTGCGCGGCGGGTTGACCGGCCAGGAGGGCCAGGGCAACCAGGCTCAACATCATCAGACGCATGACGCGACAGTAACTGTTGAGCGGTGCGGCGTCAAAGGCCACTGATAAGGACAGCCGCAGATTTGACGCAGATTATCCGTCTCTGATCTGCGGCTGTTCCCTGCGAGTATCAGAAGATATAGCCGCCCTTTGCCACAGACGCATCGGCCAGCCGGCGGCGCATCATGACCGTGTTCGCCGGCGTGACCTTCATCAGGCGCCGCAGGGCGGCCAGCTGCGTCCGCAGCGTGTCGCCCTCCGCCATCGCCGCCAGGCAGCTGCGCGCGGCCAGCTCGATGCGGCCGGCCGCTTCGTTGGTGGTGATGCGCGCGGCATCGGCGTGGGCATCGGCGTTCGCGGCCTTGCCGGCCGCCGCGTCCTGCGCGCGCAGAACGGCGCTTTCGGCGGTGTAGGCGTCGATCAGGATGTCGGCCAGGTAGCTCAAGACTTCCTGTTCCTGTTCGAGCTTCATGCCGTACTTCTGCATGGCGGTGCCCGCGACCAGCAGCACCACTTTCTTGAAGACGCCGCAGGCGCGCGCTTCGTCGGCCAGCGGGGCGTCTGACTCTTCCGGCATCGCCATCGACGGGCTCATGATCTCGTCCTGTAACTGCTTGGCCGCGGCCAGCAGCGGCAGCTCGCCCTTGAGCGCCTTCTTCATCAGCATGCCGGGGATGAGCAGGCGGTTGATCTCGTTGGTGCCCTCGAAGATGCGGTTGACGCGCGCATCCCGGTAGTGGCCCTCGGCCGGGTAGTCGCGCACGAACCCGTTGCCGCCGTGGATCTGGAGGTTCTCGTCGATGATGTAGTCCACCGTCTCGCTGCCGAGCACCTTCGCAATCGACGATTCGACCGCGAACTCCTCGAGCGCCTGCAGCAGCGGCGCCGGGTCGTCGGCCTTCTTGTCGGGCGCCGTCGCAATCCGCTGATCGATCAGGCCGGCGGTGCGGTACATCATGCTTTCCAGCGCGTACTGGCGCGCCGTCATCTCGCCCAGCTTGTGCTTGATGGCGCCAAAGGTGGCGATGGCGACGCCGAACTGCTTGCGTGACGAGGCGTACTTCACGGCTTCGCCCAACGCCGCCTTGCCGCCGCCCGAGCACATGGCGCCCAGCTTGAAGCGGCCGAAGTTCAGCACGTTGAACGCCACCTTGTGGCCCTTGCCGATCTCGCCCAGTACCGCGTCGGCCGGGACCTTCACGTCCTGCAGGATCACCGGGGTCGTCGAGGAGCCGTGGAGGCCCAGCTTGTGCTCTTCCTTGCCACTCGAGACGCCCGCCCACTTCTTCTCGACGATGAAGGCGGTGAAGTGCTCGCCGTCGACCTTGGCGAACACGATGAAGACGTCGGCGAAGCCGCCGTTGGTGATCCACATCTTCTCGCCGGACATGATGAAGCTGCCGTCGGCCTGCTTCATTGCCCGGGTCTTCGCCCCCATCGCGTCTGAACCGGAGCCGGATTCGCTCAGGCAGTAGGCCCCGGCGACCTCGCCGGAGATGAGCCCGGGCAGGTACTTCTGCTTCTGCGCCTCGGTGCCGAACATGTAGATCGGCAGGATGGTGAGGTTGGCCTGGGCGCCAAAGGTGGCGCCAAACGACGCATGGCTGGCCAGTTCTTCAGACACCACCAGCGTCGAGATCTTGTCGAGGTCGACGCCGCCGTAGGCCTCTGGAATGTTGGTGCCGAACAGGCCCAGGCTGCCGCACTTCTTGATCAGCTCGCGCTGCAGCGCCCAGTCCTTCTGCTCGAGCCGTTCATTGGCGGGCATCACCTCGCCGGCGATGAACTCCGCCGCCGCCTGCCGAATCAGCTGGTGCTCCTCGGTGAGCTTCTCGGGAGTCATGACCGAGGCCGGGACCGTCTCTTCCACCAGCCACGAACCGCCCTTGGGTCTCGTCTCGCTCGTCGTTGCGCTTGCCATGTTGTGTCTCCCCAGTGGTCCGGCCACAGCCGGACGCTACGTTGGTCCGCCTAAAGGCGGACGCTACATCTTGCAGTGCCAATGTGGTGTCCGCCTTCAGGCGGACCTACATTCGTTCGAATATCCCCGCCGCGCCCATGCCGCCGCCCACGCACATCGTCACCATTCCATAGCGCGCCTTGCGGCGGTGCAACTCGTGAATCACGGTGGCCGTCAGCTTGCCGCCGGTGCAGCCGAGCGGATGCCCCAGCGCGATCGCGCCGCCATTCACGTTGACCTTGTCGGGGTCGAGTCCCAGCTCGTTCATGCACGCCAGCGACTGCGATGCGAACGCCTCGTTCAACTCGATCAGGTCGATCTGGTCGAGCGTCAGGCCCGTCAGCTTCAACACCTTGCGGATCGCCGGGACCGGGCCGATGCCAAAGAGTTCGGGCTTCACGCCCGCGGTGGCGAAGCCGACGAACCGCGCCAGCGGCGTGAGGCCGCGCTCCCTGGCCAGCGCCGCCGACGTCACGATCACGACGGAGGCGCCGTCGCTCATCTGCGACGAGTTGCCCGCGGTCACCGTGCCGCTGACGTGGAACGCCGGCCTGAGCCTGGCCAGGGCCTCGATCGAGGTGTCGCGCCGGGGGCCTTCGTCGGTGTCGAAGGTGACCTCGCGGATCTTCATCCGGCTAAAGCCGGATGCCACATTACCGGGACCATCCACGATGCGCACCGTCAGCGGCACGATCTCGTCCTTGAAGCGGCCCGCTTCGATGGCGGCGATGGCACGCTGATGGCTCCGGAGCGCGAACTGATCCTGCGCTTCGCGCGACACCTTCGACTCACGGGCATGGTTCTCGGCGACCAGGCCGGTGCTGAGATACACATCGGGGTAACTGGCCACCAGCGCCGGATTGGGCGACACCTTGTTGCCGCCCATCGGCACCATGCTCATCGACTCGGTGCCGCCGGCGACGGCCGCCTGCCCGTAGCCGAGCATGATGCGCTCGGCACCGTAGGCAATGGCCTGGAGGCCGGACGAGCAGAAGCGGTTCACGGTCACGGCCGAGGCTTCCACCGGCAGGCCGGCGCGCAGGCTGGCGATGCGCGCCACGTTCAGCCCCTGCTCGCCCTCCGGCATCGCGCACCCCAGGATCACATCGTCTATGGACGAGGCCTCGAGGCCGGGGACGCGGGCGAGCGCGCCGGTGATGGCGGCGGCGGCCATTTCGTCGGGGCGCATCACGCTGAGGGTGCCCTTGGGCGCCTTGCCAACGGCGGTGCGAACGGCGGAAACGATGACGGCATCCTGCATGGTGTCTTCCTATTTCACCGGCGTGGCGACGTCGGCCAGCAGGCCTTCGACCGCGTCGCCGACCAGTGACGTTTTCATCTCGAACAGGTGGTTGGCGTCTTCGATGGTGATCATTTCCTTCGGCTCGGGAATCTGGCCGTAGAACCTGCGCACCTCTTTGATGGAAATAAGCTCGTCGTCTTCGCCGTGGACGAAGAACTTCGGCAGCGGGCACGTGCGGAGCACGTCGAAGTCGTAGCGGTCAACCGGCGGCGCAATGCCCAGCAGCAGCGACACCCGCGGATCCTCGGCGCCGACGGTCATCGCAATCCAGGAGCCGAACGACATGCCGGCGGCCCACACCGGGAGGCCGGGAAAGCGCCCGGCCACGAAATCGATCGCCGCCGTGAAGTCCGCCTTCTCGCCCTCGCCGGAGTCGAACGTGCCGGCGCTGCTCCCGACCCCGCGGAAGTTGAAGCGCAAGGCGGCAACGCCGATCCGCGGCATGGCCTTGGCCGCCTGGTAGAGCGCCTTGGTGTGCATGGTTCCACCGTGCAGGGGATGCGGATGGCCGAACACCGCCACCGCTCGCGGCTCGCCCTCGGGCAGATCCAGCAACGCCTCCAGCGGACCACTGGGTCCGGGAATCTCACGCAGGAATTCGGGTGCCATCAACAAACCTTCCAAGAATCTCCGCGAACGTGTGGGGCCGCGTCACCAGGCCGATGTGACCGGTCCGCTCGAGCACGACGCGTTGCGCCGATTGAAGTTCCTTCATGTACTGCTCGGTGACCTTGACCGGCACCACCTTGTCCAGGCCCGCCTCACCGGTCATCACGAGTGCGCGCGCCGTGATGCCGCGCGGGTCCGCAAACGCGTGGGCCGATGCCCAGGCGACGCGCCTGGCCATGCGCGTGGGCGACGCCGGCGCCATCGCGATGCGGGCGCCCTGGCCGGCCATGAACCGCAGCCGCGCACCCATCCCGGGAAAGGCGGCCGCCACTTCCGGGCTCATCCGCGCCGGCGCGGTCACCGCGAACAGCGGGCTCATCAGCCGCGGCGAGTTCAGGTAGCGTTGCTGCTGACCGTCCGGCTGCCACCCGCTGTGCAGCGCCGAGGCCAGCACGAGCGCCGACACGCGTTCTGGATGCCGGGCGCTGAACTCCGCCGCGATCAACCCGCCATACGACACGCCGACAATGGCCGCCCTGGACAACCCCGCCCGGTCCAGGGCCGAGGCGACCTGAGTCACGTAGTTGTCGAACGCCTTCGCCGGGTCGCACGGGAACGGACTGCTCCGCTCGTCACACAGGGAAAACGAAATCACGCGGTGGTGCTTCGCCAGCGCCGCGACGGCCGGACGCATCCATTCCCACCGGCCCTGGAGGCCGGGAATGAGGACGATGGGCGAACCGGAACCGACGTCGATCATCAGTTCCTCAGCGGCTTGCCGGTCTTGAGGGTGTGCTGGATGCGCTCCAGCGTCTTGCGCTCGCCGAGCAGGCTCATGAACGCCTCGCGCTCGAGATCCAGCAAGTACTGCTCGGTGACGGTGGTCGCGTGGGGCAGGTTGCCGCCGCCAAAGATGTGCGCGAGCTTGCGGCCGATCAGGGCATCGTGATCGCTCGCGCGTCCTGCCCGCCAGGCCAGGTGCACGCCGAGGTTCAGCGCGGCGGTCACCGACTCGCCGCCCACGGGTATCGCGGTGCGTGGCGCCGGCACGTGATAGCCCTCGCGCACGCGTTCGAGAGCCTTGGCCTTGGCGTCGGCCATCAGGCGTTCGCGGTTCATCGAGAAGCCGTCGGTCGGCGACAGGTAGCCGATGCGCAGGGCGTCGGGACCGCTGGCCGAAACCTTCGCGAGCGCCACGGTTTCAAACGCCTTCTGGATGTAGGGCAGCGGATCGCTCTGCGGCGTGGGCAGCTCCGCCATGGCGCGCACGGTCATCTCTTTCGTGCCGCCGCCGCCGGGGATGAGGCCGACGCCTGCCTCCACGAGCCCCATGTAGGTTTCGGCGGCCGCCTGCACGCGGTCGGCGTGCAGCGCGATCTCGGTGCCGCCGCCGAGCGTGAGGCCCGCGGGCGCCGCGACCACCGGCACCGGGCTGTAGCGCAGCGCCAAGGTGGCCTGCTGGAACCCGCGAATCATCAGGTCGAGTTCGTCCCAGTTGCCTTCCTGGGCCTCGAGCAGCACCAGCATCAGGTTGGCGCCGGCGGAGAAGTTCGGCGCGTCGTTGCCGACCACCAGCGCCACTCCGCCCTTCGCGGCTTCCTTGACGCCGGCGTGCAGCATCTGCACCGTGTCGGCGCCGATCGCGTTCATCTTCGAGTGGAACTCGACCGCGATCACGCCGTCGCCGAGGTCGACGAGGCTGGCGCCGGCGTTCTTCTTGATCACGCGGCCCTGTTCCCTGGCGGTCCGCAGGATCTGCAGGTCCGCGGCCGCCGGCTTCACCAGGCCGTCACGGAAGCGGGTGAGGCCGCCCGCGAGCAGGTCGGCCACCAGCGGCGGCACGCCGCCGATCATCGCGTGTCCACCCACCGCTTCGGCGGCGGCCAACACCTCGCGCACCCCGATCACGTCGAACAACTCGAAGGGCCCGAGGTCCCAGCCGAACCCCCACCGCATCACGCGGTCCACGTCATCGATCGAGTGGGCAATCTCCGGGGTGACGCGCGCGGTGTAGATCAGCGCCGGCGCCAGGGTGGCGCGCAGGAACTCGCCCGCCTTGTCTTTCGAGTTGAAGAGGGTGCGCACGCGCTCGGCCAGGTCGTCGTTCGACTTGCCGGCTTCGATCGACGGGATGCGCACCGACTGCTTCGCCCGATACTCGAGGGTGGCCGGATCGAGCGTCCAGATCTCGGATTCCCCGGCCGCGTTCTTGCGCCGCTCGTAGAAGCCCTTGCCGGTTTTCTCGCCGAGCTGCCCGCGCGCAATCAATTGCTCGACCAGGGGCGCCACCGCGAAGGCGGCGCGGTCCGCCTGGTTGGGGAGCCGCTCGTGGAGGTTGCGCAACACGTGCGCGAGCACGTCGATGCCGGCGATGTCCATGGTCCGGAACGTCGCGCTGCCCGGACGCCCAAGCGCCGGGCCGGTGATGGCGTCGATCTCTTCAATGGTGTAGCGGCCGGTGGCCAGCACGTCGAGCGTGCGCGCCACGCCGTAGAGCGCGATGTGGTTGCCGATGAAGTTGGGCGTGTCTTTCGCCACCACCACGCCCTTGCCGAGCATGTGATCGCCGAACCGGGTGACCGCCGCCACCACTGCCGGGTCGGTCTCGGCGGTCGGGATGATCTCGAGCAGCCGCAGATAGCGCGGCGGATTGAAGAAGTGGGTGCCGATCCAGTGCCGGCGGAAGTCGTCCGAGCGGCCTTCGGCGAGCGCGGCGATCGGAATGCCCGAGGTGTTGGTGCTGACGATCGAGCCGGGACGGCGCTTCTCGTCAACGCGGGCCAGCAGCTGCTGCTTGATGTCGAGCCGCTCGATCACCGCTTCCATGATCCAGTCGGTCTTGCCAACGGCATCCAGGTCGGTGTCGAAGCCGCCGGTGGTGACCAGCCGGTAGGCGTCGGGCGTGAACTGCGGATCCGGCTTCAGCTTGCGCGCCTTCTCCAGGCCCTGTCGCGCCACATCGGCGGTGAGGTCCAGCAGCAGCACCGGGATGCCGGCGTTGGCGCAGTGCAGCGCGATCTGCGCGCCCATAGTGCCGGCGCCGAGCACGGTGACAGAGTTGATGGCAATCATCCTGTAAGCCCTTTGATCCTGATCTGTGTAATCTGTGTCATCTGCGGCCCTGGGGTGACGGCGTCATCCACCTTCGCGCTCCGCGCTACGGTGGACAGGTCGGCGGCCGATGCCGTTGATGAACAGATCCACGACCGCATCGGCCTCAGCCGACAGGTCGTACTTGCGACGGCTGAGCATCCAGTTGGTGGCCATCTCGTCGAGTGCGCCGAAGAAGATCTTGGCAGCGGTGGTGGGGCTGATGCCTTTGCGAAACCCGCCGCTGTGCTGCCCATCGGCAATCGTATCGCGGATCAGCTTCAGGTAGTCCTGGAGGAAGGTGGCGGAGAAGCGCTCCATGAACTTCACCGACTGCCGCAGTTCGACCTGGAAGACCACGGCGAGATGCTTGTCGCGGCCGAGCCGGCCGAGGTGCAGGCGGGCGATGCGCCGGAGGCGTTCCGCCGGATCGGCAACGCCCTCGAGCGCGGCGCGGCCTTCGCCGATCACTTCGCCCATCGATCGCTCGAAGATCGACACCAGCAGGTCGTCCTTGCCCTCGAAGTAGAGGTAGACGGTCCCCGCCGCGACGCCCGCCACCCGGGCGACGTCGGCCACCTGCGACTGGAAGTAGCCGTTCTGCGCGAACACCCGGGTCGCCGCGCGCAGGATGAGGTCGCGCTTGTCGAGGCCGGCGCCGGCCGGCTTGACCGCGGCCAGCCGCCGGGCCGCTACCGCCACCGCGCCCCTCGATGAATGAACATTCATTCATTTTGGTCGGCGGTCCCGCGGAAGTCAATCACGTCCCTACTTCCAGCGCATGAGGATGGTTTCCCGGGCGAACACCTGGACCCCCACCCACAGCAGGATGGCATTCAGGACGGCGCAGCCGAGCGCGCCAAGCAGGATGGCGGCCGGGCCGATGATGTAGGCGCCCATCAGCTGCGCGACGAAGACCACCGTGATCGGCAGGATCAGCAGCGACGCCAGCTGCTGGGCCGACCGCGGGTCGTTGGCGCGCGCCGACACGATCACCGACAGCTGCAGCGCCGCCAGCTCGACGAGCGGGCCGAGCACCACGAACATCAGGAACGACCGCGGGCCCAGGATGCTCTGCCACACGCCGGGTTCCGCGACCAGCACGATGCCCGCGATGTAGAGGAGCGTTGCCGCCCAGCTGAGCGCCAGCGCGAACACGAATGGCGTCAGCGTTTTCGCCGCCAGCAGTTCCACCGTGGTCAGCGGCGTCGCCAGCAGGGGTTCGAGCGCCTTCGACTGCTTCTCCCCGATCACCGCATGGGTCGCGAGCGCCATCGCCGCCACCACCGGCACCAGGAGCAGGAGCAGCGAGAACTGGTGAAACAGGAACGCCTGGATCAGCCCATTCCCCGTCAGGTGGGCGATCTCGGGGATGGCGCTGATCGCGGCCCGCGCCTCATCCGCGAACTCGCCCGAACGCTCCAGGCTCTCGCCGGCGATCATCGGCGCGCCGACCACGACCAGGAAGGCCGGCACCAGCGACCCGAACACCATCGCGATGGCCGGCAGGATCGCGCCGGGGTTCCGCGCCAGTTCCGCCGCGTCCTTGCGCGCCAGGGCCAGCACGCGATGCCACGCCAGCCCGCGGCCCGTCACGCCGTCCCCACCAGGTTCAAGTAGACATCCTCGAGCGAGCGTTGGTCGGGGGCGACGCGGACCACGCGCGCGCCGGCCCCGACCAGCGCCGCGACCACATCCGGCACGGCGTCGAGGGCGGCGAGATCGATCGTGAGGCGCGACCCGGACGCCTGACCGGCGGCGCCGCCGATCGCGTCGAGGACGGTCATCCACGGCAAGGCGTCGCCTTCAAGCTCGATCACCACCCGCGTGCCGGAGAGGCGCCGGCGCAGGGCCGCCGGCGAGTCGAGCGCCAGCAGGCTGGTGTTGAGCACCGCAATGCGGTCCGAGAGTTCCTCGGCTTCCGCCAGATTGTGGGTGGAGACCAGCAGCGCCCGTCCCTCGCGGCGCAAGTCCCGGATCAGGTCGCGCATGTGCCGCGCGCTCGCGGGATCCAGGCCGGACGTCGGTTCGTCCAGCAGCACCACCGGCGGCTGGTGAATCAGGGCCCGCGCGATCGCGACGCGCTGCTTCAAGCCCTTCGACAGGCGGCCGGCCAGGTCGGCGGCGCGGTCGGACAATCCGACCTGCGCCAGCGCCGCATCGACGTGCCGGGCCGGGTCCGGCAGCCCCTGCAGCCGCGCGTAGGTGAGCAGGTTCATCCGCACGCTGAGCCGCTCCCACAGGCCGGGCGCCTCGGTGAGCAGGCCAATGGCATGCCGCGCGGCATCCGCGGTAGACGAAGTGATCAGGACCTGGTTGATGGTGACGCTGCCGGAGGTGGGCAGAATCAACCCCGCCACCATCCTCATCGTCGTGGTCTTGCCGGCGCCGTTGGGGCCGAGCAAGGTCACGACTTCGCCGGCTTCGACCGAGAGGCTCAGGTCGCGAACGGCCACGCGCGTGTCGAACGTGCGCGTCAGCCGATCGGCGATGAGGAGGGCGGCGGCCATGCCGCCGACCAGACTAGCGCACTTCGAGGTTGGCCTGGATGGCGGCCAGAAATGTCTCGGCCATCTTCTTGTAGCCGAGTTCGTTCGGGTGCAGGCCGTCCCCGCCGATGTAGGTCTCGACACCGGCGATCATCGCGCCATAGAGATCGACGAAGATCGCGCCTTCCCCCCGCGCGACTTCACGCAGGCGATCGTTATATGCCTGGACCGCGGAGTTCGGAATCGACGAGCGCAAGCCCTGCCGCGAGGGCGCGAGCGCGGCGATGAAGACGCGGGCATTCCTGTTGCGCCCCTCGGCCGCCATGGCATTGACTTGCAACGCCGTCGCGGTCAGCGTTGAGGTGTTGCTGATGTTGTTGTAGCCGTGCATCAGCAGCACGACCTGCGGTCGCTGCGCACTCACGACTTGGGCAAAGCGCGCCACCGCGTTCTCCGCCTTTTCACCGGACAGGCCCTCGTTGGTGACAGTAATGCTGGGCACCTGCAAGGTGTAGCGGGCCCTCATCAGGTTCAAGAGCTGGCTCGGATAAGACGCCGAAGGCACTAGGACCTGCTTGACGGCGCCGAGGCCCAGTAACCCTGTCGCGTTGGCAAGAGGCACGGTGACCTCGCCCGAGGTAATGCTGTCCCCGAACGCCAGGAACTTGGTGAGCGTCAACTGCGGCGTCCGGCTGATCGTGACCGGGAAGGTGCAGGACGCGGAGCGATTGAGTGAATCGGTCGCCGTGCACGTGACCGTCGTGGCGCCCAGCGGGAAGGTTGAGCTTGAGGCGGGCGTGCACGCCACGGCGACGGGTTCCTTGCCGCCGCTGGCGGTTGGTGTCGTAAACGTCACGGCCGTCCCGCTGGCCGACGTGGTGCTTGCCGTCATCGGGGCGGGGCAGGTCAGCGTGGGCGGGTCAGGTGTGGGAGTTGGCGTCGGCGTCGGCTCCGGTATTGGCGTCGGCGTCGGTGTCGGCGCGGTCGGGCCGCTGCATGCGCCCGCGACCGCCGTGGCGCACACCACTGCCAGGAGCCACGTGTGTAAGAATCCGATTCGACGCCGTGATATCAAGGACTTCATCTCCGTTTTAATCCGAGCCTCTGATTGTAACCCGGCTAATCAGGCTGACCTCGCAACACCCTGGTGAAAGACGAACGGCGGCCTGGTGACCCAGTGCCGCCGTTGTCGCCAACAGGAGAACGACCGCGATCGAACTAATACGCCGCAAGACCCTTGATCGCGGCCAGCACGTCCGCCGACTGCGGCAGGATGGCTTCCTCGAGTTCCGGGCAGTAGGCGACGGGGCAGTCCATGGCCGCCACGCGCTTCACCGGCGCATCCAGGTGTTCGAAGAGCTCGTCGCCGATGCGCGCCGCGATCTCGGCGCCGAAGCCGCAGGTCAGCGTGTCTTCGTGCGCGATGATCACCCGGTTGGTCTTCCGCACCAGCGCCGAGATGCCGGCCCAGTCGTACGGCATGATCGTGCGGAGGTCGAACACCGCCACGCTGATGCCGTCTTTTTCCGCCTGCTGGGCGGCAAGCAGCGACCGCTGCACGAGCGCGCCCCACGTCAGCACCACCATGTCGGTGCCGTCGCGCCGCAGCGCGCCCTTGCCGAACGGAATCATGAAGTCGGCGCCCGGGTAGGCGCCCTTGTTGTAGGTCTGGCGATACAGGTGTTTGTGCTCGAGGTAGAGCACCGGGTCGTCACAGCGAATGGCCGTGCGCAGCAGCCCGGCCGCGTCGACCGCGTTGCTCGGGAACACGATGCGGATGCCCGGGCAGTGCGCGAAGATGCTCACGCCCGACTGGCTGTGGTACGGCGCGCCGCCGCGCAGGTAGCCGCCGATCGGCACGCGCACCACCATCGGGCACGACCAGTTGTTGCCCGAGCGGTAGCGCAGCATCGACATCTCGTCCTTGAGCTGCATCATCGCCGGCCAGATGTAGTCGAAGAACTGGATCTCAACCACCGGCTTGATGCCGCGCGTGGCCATGCCGACGGCGCGGCCGACGATGTTGGCTTCGGCGAGCGGCGAGTTGAAGACGCGCTCCTGGCCGTGGACCTTCTGCAGGCCGTGTGTCACCTTGAACACGCCGCCCTTGCCGGGCACCTGCGACAACGCCGCCGCCTTGCTCGCATCGGCGACGTCTTCGCCGAACACGACAATGCGCGGGTTCTTCGCCATCTCGTCCTTGAGGGTGCGGTTGATTGCCGCCACCATCGTGTCGGGCTTGCCCTCGGGCTGGGCCGTGGTCTCGAACTGCGCGGATGTCGGATCCACGTCGGGCGAGAACACGAACGATCCCGCTGTGTCGACCGACGGCTTGGGCGCCTTCAGGGCGGCGTCGGTCGCTTCGGCGATCTCGCGATCGACCGAAGTAGCAATGTCGTTCAGGTCGCTCTCGGTGGCGAGCTTCTCGGCGACCAGGAACGCGCGCATCTTGGTGATCGGATCGCGCAGCGCCTCGGCCTTGCGCTCGTCCGGTGTCTTGTAGAGCCGCTCATCGTCCGACAGCGAGTGCGAGTACGGCCGGATCACCTTGGCGTGCACGAACGTCGGCTTGCGCTCGCGGCGCACCCGCGCCACGGCGTCGCCCAAGGTGCGGTAGCTGTCGATGAAGTCGGTGCCGTCGCAGCGGAACACCTCGAGGTTGGGGAACGACTCGACCAGCTTCGAGACGTCGCCGCCGGGGGTCTGCACCTCGACCGGCACGGAGATGGCGTAGCCGTTGTCCTCGACGACGAACAGGACGGGCACGTTGCGGGTGCAGGCGGTGTTGAGCGACTCCCAGAACTCGCCTTCGCTGGTCGCGCCCTCGCCGATCGACACGTAGGTCACTTCGTCGGCGTGAAAGCGGTCCTGGCGATCGGCGATCGCGGTAATGCGCTCGTAGAGCATGCCCGCTTCACCGGCGCCGACGGCCTGCAGGCACTGGGTGCCGGTGGGGCTGCCCTGCGAGGGAATGTTCAGGCCCTTGTGGCCCCAGTGCGACGGCATCTGCCGTCCGCCGGAATTCGGGTCGTCCTTGGCGCCGACCGCGCTCAACAGCATCTCGAGCGGGGTCATGCCGAGTTGCAGGCACAGCGCGCGATCGCGGTAATAGGGATAGAACCAGTCGTAGGCGGGACGCAGGTGCATGCCCGCGGCCGTCAGCACGGCTTCGTGCCCGGCGCCGCTGATCTGGAAGAAGATCAGGCTCTGGTTCTTGAGCTGAATCTCCTTGTCGTCGAGCCGGCGCGACGTGAGCATGGTGCGGTAGGCCCGCAGCATCTCGTCGCGCGTGAGACCGCCCCAGCGTGCGCTCGAACCATCGGCCTGGGCCGTGCGCGCGTCGGGTCTGGATGCCAGCGTCGAAGCCTTCATGTCGGCAAAATTATAGCATCCGGGCGGATGCTATAATCTGCGCCAAAAGAGAACCCAAACGCATGCCTTCACCATCCGTACGCCTCTATCGCTGGGACGAAATCGCGCTCGAAAAGGTCACCGAAATGATTTCCCGGAAGATCATCACCGGCGAACGCGAAATGGTCACCCAGATCTACCTCAAACGCGGCGCGCTCGTGCCGATGCACTCGCATGAAAGCGAGCAGATGACCTACGTGCTGCAGGGCGGCCTGCGCTTCGTGATCAACGGCGAAGAGATCACGGTGCGTGAGGGCGAGGTGCTGCACATCCCGTCATGGGTGCCGCACCAGGCCGAAGCCATCGACGACACCTTCGAGATGGACATCTTCAGCCCCATCCGGCAGGACTGGCTGGACGGCACCGACAGCTACTTTCATGACAAGAAGTAGCCTCCGCGTTTAGGCGGAGCCGGCGAAGCGATGAACGTCCTCTTCACCCTTGCGGTCCTGGCGGTCGTGGCGACGTGGGCCATGGCCGTCCACAGCCGACTGCTCCGCTTGCGCCGTGAAATCCTGAACGAATGGACGCGACTGGAGGCGCGGGAGAAAGCGGGGGAGGCCGGCCTCGATGGCGCGCGCTACAACGCGCTGGCGCGCGCCTACAATACCCGGCTGGAGGGTTTCCCCGACAACATCATCGCCGGGCTCGCGGGCTTCCGCCCCGCGCAGATGTTCGTCACCGGTAAGCCCTGACTGTCAACTGCCGGCGGCAACTGTCAGTGAATGTGCTTCTTCCACTCGCTCTTCCAGGCATCGTCTGACGAGCGGCCGCCGGAGTAGACGTCGAACTTGCTGCGCGCCCGGCCCATCTTCCAGCGCAGCCAGCGGTACTTCAGCTCGTCGAGGGGACGCGCGCGAAGCCCCTTCAGGTAGAGGTACCCGACGACCAGCCCGCCGAGGTGAGCGGAGTGGGCGATGCCGCCGCCCGGGCCGCCGAGCGCCGAGAAGAACGCGATCGCGCCGATGATCATGACGAAGTACTTCGCCGGGATCGGGAAGATGAAATAGAGGTAGATCGGCCGGTTCGGGAAGTACATGCCGTAACCGAGCAGCAGCCCGTAGATCGCGCCCGACGCGCCCACCGTCACCGAGTAGTAGACGCCGTCCACGAACAGCGACAGCAGCAGGCTGGTGGCCGCCGCGCCGACGCCGGTCACGAAGTAATACTTCGTGAAGAAGCGCGTGCCCCACGTGCGCTCCAATTCGGTGCCGAACATCCACAGCGAGAGCATGTTGGTCAGGATGTGCCCCACGCCGCTGGTGCTGTGGAGGAACATGTAGGTGATCGGCTGCCAGAAGGCAAAGTCTTCGAACACCGCGCGCGGCTCGAGCCCGAGCCGCAGCGTCATGGCCGGCACGATCAGGTTGATCACGAACACAACCACGTTCGTGATGATCAGGAACTTCACCGCCGGCGTGATGCCGCCGGGGCCGAACGAGTACGAGGCGCCAGACGAGGGATAGCGGGCCATTCGGGTAAGGGAATCGTACTACGGGAGCGGGGCGGCCGGCGCGGCCGCCGGCTCTTCCGCGGCCCCGGTCGAGGGCAGGCCCGCCGCCAGCGCCGCGGCCACCAGGGGCAGAAAGGCCAGCGCCGACAGCGTGCTCTCGATGCCGAAACGGTCGGCGCCGGCGCCGATCAGCGGCACCGCCAGGCTGCCCATGCCCCAGGCAAAGCCCATCATCAGCGACGACACCGTGGCGGCGCCGCCGTTCACGAACGTCTGCGCGAAGGTCACGCTGATCGGGAGCGTCGACTGCAGCAGCAAGCCGCCAATCGCCAGCATGGCGGTGAAGCCAATCGGCGGCAGCCGCGGCGCCATCGCCATGAACGGCACGGCCGCGATCAGCGACCACACGATGACGCGCCTCGGCCCGATGCGGTCCGACAACGGGCCGCCGATGAATCCGCCAATCCCGCTCGCAAACAGGTACAGCGACACCGCCGTGCTGGCTTCGCCAATCGTGAAGCCCTGGCGGGTCAGCAGCGTCGGCGTGAACGTCATGAATCCGTACGACGTCGCCGTTCGCAGCACGATGGTGAAGTAGAGCAGCGCCAGCGGGACGGCGGCCGGCCGCAGCGAGGCCAGCGTGGAACGCTCGTGCGCGGCCGGCAGCGTCAGGGGTGGCACCTGCCGCAGCGTCCACGACAGCGCGATCAGCCCGGGGATCATGATCAGCGGTGACCACTGCAGCCCCATGTAGGCGATGAACGGCGCAAACAGCACGGGCGCCGCGGAAAAGCCCAGTGCCCCGCCGGACAAGTGCGCCGACATCGCCAGGCCCTTGCGATGGTCCGCCATGCGGTAGACCAGCGCCGCGGCCGGCGGATGGAATGCGGCCCCGCCCAACCCGCCAACGACCAGGATGATACCCAGCATGAGCGGCGTGCGCGCCGCGCCGACGAAGCTGAGCACGATGACCGCGAGCAGCGGCCCGGCGATCACCAGCACGCGCGGGCGCCAGCGATCGGCCAGCGCGCCGAACCCCAGTTGCGACACCGAGTTCGCCAGCTGAAAACACATCGCCAGCATCCCGGCCGTGGCCAGCGACAGGTTGAGGTGAGGAATGAACAGCGGCAGGAGGGGCGCGTAGATATTGGTGTAGCCGTCCACCACCACGTGCGTCGAGGCGATCTTCCAAATCGATGTATGGAGCCCGAGCCAGCCGCGATCCTTCACCCGACCATCCTTTTCAACCGTCCCAGCACCATGTCACGAGCCTCGCCGAACTCGGGGATGCGCAAGACCTGCGCCGCCACCGCGAGCGTCACGAGCGCCAGGCCGATGCTGGAGCCCAGCCGGACCACCTGGACGAGCAGGGAGTGCCCGGGCAACCAGGCCGTGAGCAGTTCGTGTGATCCCCACGCGGCTGCCGCCATGGCCAGCGACGCCGCCATCACGCGCACCATGGCGGCCGCAATGCGGGATCCTTCAAGGCCGTCGAGCTCGCGCCGCATCAGCGCCAGCTGAATCGAGGCGTTGAGCAGCGCCGTGATCGAGGTTCCGAGCGCCAGCCCGCGATAGCCCATGACGCGCACCAGCCAGACGTTGAGCGCCACGTTGATCACGACCGACCCCGCGCTCACCATCACCGGGATGCGGCTCTTCTGCAGCGCGTAGAAGGTCGGCGACACGATGCGCACGATCGAATAGCCGACCAGGCCGATGGCGTAGAGCTGCAGGGCCGCGGCGGTGGCCGCGGTGTCGGCCGCCGTGAACTCTCCGCGTTCGAAGATCACGGCGACGATGGGGCGGGCCAGCACCATCAGGCCGAGCGTGGCCGGGACGTTCAAGAGCAGCATGAGGCTGAGCGCATGTGCCAGCGTGGACCGGATGCGGGGGAAGTTGCCTTCAGCGACCAGGCGCGAGACCGCGGGCGTGGCGGCCGTGGCGATCGACACGCCGAACAGCCCGATCGGCAGGTACATCAGGCGGAACGCGAAATCGAGCCACGACACCGCGCCGGTGCCTTCGCCGGTTGCCAGCACCGTGTTCACCAACACGTTGATCTGCGTGGCGGCCATGCCGATGGTGCCGGGTCCCATCAACAACAGCACGCGATACAGGCCTTCGTCGTGGAGATCGAGTTGCGGCCGGTAGCGAAAGCCTTCACGGCGGAGCGGAGGCCATTGAATGACCAGCTGCCCCAGCCCGCCCACCAGGGTGGCAATGGCGAAGATCGTGATCTCGGCCACGCCCAACGCCGCCGCGAACGGGATGAACGCCAGGGAGATGATGATCACCGCGACGTTGAACATTGCCGGCGACAGCGCCGGCACGAAGAAATGGCCGAGCGAGTTCAGCATGCCCATCAACGCCGCGGCCACCGCGACCATCGAGAGGAACGGCAGGACGATCCGGGTCAGGTGGATCGTCAACTCGAGCTTGCCCGGCACCGCGCTGAACTCGGAGGCGAACAGGCGGACGAGCGGCTCGGCGAAGACGATGCCGGCCACCACGAACACGCCGGTGACCAGGAGCAGGGCGTTGATGACCGAGTTGGCGAGGCTCCAGGCGCGTTCGCGCCCGTGCAGGGTGAGCTGCCTTGTGAAGGTCGGCACAAACGCCGCGCTCATCGCGCCTTCGGCAAACAGGTCACGGACGAGGTTGGGGATGCGGCTCGCCACGCGGAAGGCGTCTGCCGCGTCGCCGGCGCCGAAGTAGAAGGCCAGGACCTGATCCCGCACCAATCCGAGAATTCGGCTCGTGATGGTGGCCAGCCCGAAGACCCCGGCGGACCGGGCCAGGCGTGGTTGGGAGTCGGGCATCAGTCAGGGCAAGCGTAGCATGGCGATCGGTGTGCGCTGGCGGGACGCGTCCAGCGGCCGAACACCCCGGCCCTGTTTCGCCTCAAAAAAATAGGGCCCAAACCGTTCGGCTCGAGCCCTAAGGAGGATGGTGAGAGGCTGACTAGGCCTTTCAAATGTATAGACGGGCCACGCCGCGAAAATGTTTGCCCGCACACCCCACAATTTGCACGGTTGTCGTGACTAATTGAGGGACTGGCGGACCGCGTCGCTGACCTTTTTGCCGTCCACGGTCTTTCCGGCCAGCGCGGCCATGACCGCCTTCATCACCTTGCCCATGTCCTTGGCCGTGGTCGCGCCAGTCTCGGCGACCGCGGCCGCCACCGCGGCGGCAATCTCCTCGTCGCTGGCCGCGGCCGGCAGGTACGCTTCGAGCACCACGATCTCCGCCTGTTCCTTGTCGGCCAGGTCCACGCGCCCACCCTTGGTGAACTGATCGATGGAGTCGCGGCGCTGCTTCACCAGCATCGACACGACCTGCAGTTCTTCGGCCCCCTCGAGGGCGCGCCCCTTCTCGATGCTCTTGTTGGTGAGCGCGGTCTTCAGCATGCGCAGGGGCGTGAGCCGCATGGCGTCTTTCGCCTTCATCGCGGTGACGATATCGGTGCTGAGTGTTTGTTCTAACGACATGACATTGTTCTTTCGCTGAACTCCGGCTAAAGCCGGAGGCTACATCTGCAGCCGGAGGCTGCATCGTGACTAGTGATCCAACTCGCCGTCACCCAACGTGAAGTGCCAGTCGTCGGTCGAGTCGGAGAATCCCTTCGGCGGCGTGATCGCGTTCACCTTCACCGTGAGGTCGATGCCCGACTTCACCATGAAGTACCCCGACCGCCGCAGCACCCGCCGGAACGCGGCGTGCGTGGCGTAACAGCGAATCTTGTCGGAGTCGGCGACGCGGGCCTCGCGGTCCACCCATCGCGCCAACGTCTTCAAGCCGCGCTCGTCCGCCGGGTCGGCCAGCAGATCCACGATCTGCGTGACGCGGCCCTGCGGCTCGCGCAGGTGCCGGTAGACAACGTAGCCGTCGACTTCGTCGCCGCGGCGCAACAGCGCGGCCGTGTAGCGCACGTGCGGCGGCTCGATGTACTTCCAGTTCAGGTACCTCGCGTCGCGCTGCACCGCGATGGCAAACCGGCCCGCCATCCGCTCCCACAGGCGATCGACGCGGGCGTCGAAGCGGCGGACCACTTCCACCTCTTCGCGCAACGGCTGCGTCCGCGACACCAGCCGAACGACCGGCAGCGCCAGCGCCGAAACCAGCCGGTTGATGGCCACCGGCCAGGTCGGGATGCGCAACGCCCGGCGGCTGATCGGTTTCACCAGGCACGGCAGCGGCTGGGCCTTGGGCCACCGCATCTCGTCGAGGCGCGCGCGAGTGGCGGGGGAAAGCCCGGCGCCCAACGCCACGCCAGTGCCGCGGTCCCACGCGCGCAGCAACGCCCCGCCAAGACCCTGGCGCTGGCGCTCGGCGACGACCAGCGGATCCGAGCTCCACGTGCCGGCGGCTTCCTGTCCGCCGATGGTGAGGCGCACGGGCAAGAGCGGGCACGCCGCGATCAACGTCGGGCCTTCACGAACTACCCAGTAGGGAGGCTCGACGCCGGCCGCCGGGTTCCTGCGGACCCAGTCCCAACGCAGGCGCAGACGGTCGGCCGCTTCGTTGCCGAGCGTCCGTCGATAGATCTGTTCAACGCCCCGACGATCGTCAGGGGTGTAGCGTTCGATATCCGCCATGGACAAAACAAGCCGCGCCAGTCACAACTGCGAGGGGAGTGCTAATTCTACGCGAGGGACGCGACGGTGAGGGCGCTTACCTGCCGCCTGGAGGACGCACCTGGGCGCCGGGCTGTTGCGTCTGCACGGGAGGATTGACGATCACGCCCGGCCTGGATGAGCCGACCGTGGGCCCGGTTCCGGGATTCGCCGGGTTCGGCGCCGGGTTGATCGTGATGCTCTGCGGTGCGCCCGTGTTGGGGTTGATCGTGATCACCGGCTGACCGTTCACTCCGGGCGGCGCCTGGAAGACGCCCGGCTGCGGGAACCCGTTCTGCTGACCCGGCTGCGGGAACGAGAACACCGGCGGATTGGGCGGATTTGAATCCGGATCTTCTTCCTCTTCGGCGTCGTCTGAAGACGCCGGCGCGGGCCGTGGCGCCGCGAAGCGCGGGTTGGGCGGCGCCGGACCCTGGCCTGGCGCCGGGCGCGCGGCCGGCGCTGGTGCGGCGCTCGTGGCCAGCACGAGGATGCGGTCGTAGATCGACGCGCCGGTGGCGGCCGAGGCGCTGCGCGGAGCGGCCATGTAGCCGGCGACGCTGCGCAGCACGATTTCAAGCGCCTGCGATTCCGGCACGTCCACGAGCTTGAGCGTGAGCGGCGCGCCCGACACGCGTTCGCCGCCGATCACCTTGGTCCCGCCCAGCTTGCCCCACTCCACGAGGATGGTGCGCACGGGTACCGACGTCGCCTCGAGCGAAACCCGGCCGTCGTTGAACGACAGCTTCAGCTGCTGCGCGCTTGCCGGCAGGCTGACGAGGATCGACAGGGCAAATGTGAGAAGGGTTCGACGCATGAAAACGCCTGAAATCAGTATACGCCTTTGCCTGATTTAGACGCCCGCGGCGCCAGCCCGGTCTTGGACTCCGGCGGCCGCTCAGCGCGAGGGTGGATTGAAGGACGAAGCCGCCCGGGCGACCGCCGCGACCTGGTCGTCGGTAAGCGCCGGATACATAGGCAACGAAACGACTTCCGAGCACACCCGGTCGGCCACCGGGCACATGGCCGGGTTGGTGGCCGCCAGCGCCGGCTGCCGCGGAATGGGCACCGGGTAGTGGATCAGGGTTTCGACACCCTGGCTCGTGCAATGTGCCTGGAAGGCATCGCGATGCGGCGTGAGCACCGGGAAGAGGTGATAGACGTGGCCCGGGTCGAATTCACGGGGCACCGTGAGTGAAGCCGGCACCAGCGCGCGCCGGTAGCCCGCGGCGATGCTTCGCCGCCGCGCGGTCCATCCCGCCAGATACGGGAGGCGCGCCCGCAGGATGGCCGCCTGCAATTCGTCGAGGCGGCTGTTCGCGCCCGCTTCCTGGTGGTGATAGCGGGAGGTCTGGCCGCCGTTGCGCAGCCGCTTGATGCGCGCGGCCAGCTGCGCGTCGCCGGTAATCACCGCGCCGCCATCGCCCAGCGCGCCGAGGTTCTTGGTGGGGTAGAAGCTGGTGGCGCCGGCAATGCCGATGGTGCCGACCGCCCGCCCATCCGCGGTGGCGAGGTGGGCCTGCGCCGCGTCCTCGACGAGGGCCAGGTGGTGGCGCGCCGCAATCGCCTCGAAGGCGCGCATGTCGGCGGCCTGGCCGTACAAGTGCACCGGCAGGATGGCCCGGGTCCGCGGCGTGATGGCCGCTTCGGTCGCGCGCGGATCGAGCGTCAGCCGCTCGGGGTCGATGTCGGCAAACACCGGGCGGGCGCCCGCCATCATCACCGCGAGCGCCGAGTAGGCCGCCGACAGCGGCGGCGTGATCACCTCGTCGCCGGGGCCGATGTCGAGCGCGCGCAGGATCAGCGTGATGGCGTCGGTGCCGGTGCCGACGCCCACCGCGTGGGCGGCCTGGCTGGCCGCCGCAAACTCCGACTCGAACGCCTCGACCTCCGGGCCGAGCACGAACCAGCCGCTCGCAATCACGCGTTCGATCGCCGCCTTGACCGCCGCGGTGTCTTCGCCCGGGCGGAGCGCGTTAAACGGGACGCTCATCGACATATTTGGCGAGGTGTTCGCGGTAGTAATCCAGCGTGCGCGTGAAACCTTCGCGCAGCGGCACCGTCGGCGCCCATCCGGTGCGCGTCATGAACAGCGACGAGTCGGCGTAGAAGCTGCCGATGTCGATCGCCTTCTTTTCCGCCGGCCAGTCGATGAACTTGTAGCGGCCCCGTCCGGCCAGTTCGACGAGCAGGGCCACCAGGTCACGGTGGGTGATGTGTTCATCGCCGCCGACGTTGAACGCCTCGCCGTTCACCGCGTCGCTGGCGCCCGCGGCCAGGAACGCCTCGACCGCGTCATCGACGTAGACGAAGTCGCGGACCTGCGAGCCGTCGCCGAAGACCTCGATCTCGCGGTCTTCGAGCACCAGGCGGATGAACCAGCCGATGAAGCCCTGGCGGTTGTGACGCAGCAACTGCCGCGGCCCGTACACGTTGGTGAGCCGCAGCGCGCAGGCGCGCACGCCGAACACGTTGTTGTAAACCAGGTGGTAGTACTCGCCGGCCGCCTTGTTGACGCCGTTGACGTCGGTCGGCCGCACCAGTTGGCGTTCGGTCACCGGCAGCGCGTCGGGCCGCCCGTAGATCTGCCGCGTGCTGGCGTAGACGACCTTCGCCTTGGGGTTGTGGTGCCGGCACGCTTCGAGCAGCGTCAGCTGGCTGCGGCAGTTGATCTCGAGGTCGGTGTGCGGATCCCGCATGCTGTCGATGTGGCTCACCTGGCCGGCGAGGTTGAAGATCACCTCGCGGTCCTGCACCAGGTAGTTCATCGTGCTGGCCTGCCGCACGTCGGCGACGTTGACGCGCACGCGGGATTCGATGCCGCTGATGTTGAAGAGGTTGCCGCCGTAGTCGGGGATCAGCGAATCGACCAGCAGCACGTCGGCGCCGAGCCCGGCCAGCCGGTGCGCGAGGTTGCTGCCGATGAACCCGAGGCCGCCGGTGATCATCACGCGCCGGCCCTGGTAGAACGCCGCGTTGGTCATCGCCGAGGCCCCGCGCCGGGCGCCGGCGCGGTAACCGGCCTCGCCTTGAGGTGCTCGCGGCGGATCACGAGCAGCCACCACAGCTTGAGCACATCGACGCCGGTGCGGAAGATGCGGGGGAAGTTGAAGAACTGCGACTTGCCGTAGGCGCGGTGGTAATGGTGGACCGGCGTTTCGGCGACGCGGAAGCCCGCGTCCTGGAACTTCTTCATCATCTCCAGGCAGATCACGCCGCTGTCTTTCTCGAGTCGGACCACGTCGAAGATCCGCCGCCGCATCAGCCGGAAGTCGCAATCGACGTCGCGGACCTTCAGGCCAAACAGCAGCTTCACGGTGTGGTGGTAGAGGCGGCCGATAATGATGCGGTGCCTCGGATCCGACCGGCTGATCTTCCAGCCGTTCACCCAATCCACCTCGTCGGTCATCTGCTTCCAGAGCAGGACCATTTCCGACGGGTCGTACTGGGCGTCGCCGTCGGTGTAGAACACCAGGTCCTTGGTGGCGGCGGCAAACCCGGATCGCAAGGCGCCGCCGTAGCCGCGGTTCTTCTGGTGGTGGATGATGCGGACGTGGTCGGGATACACCCGCGCCAGCTCGTCGAGAATGCGCGGCGTCTCGTCCTGGCTGCCGTCGTTGATGACCATGACTTCGAAGTCGGGCGTCAGCGTGCCCGCCACCTGCACGGCGCTGATCACCAGGCTGGCAATCGTGCCGGCATCGTTGTAGGCCGGAAAGAACACGCTCAGGCCGGGCATCTTGGCCACTTTACTTCGATCCTCCCGGCTGCCGCGGCCGGATCCGGCCGTGGCGCAGCACGAGCTTCCAGGGCGTGATCAGGGATTCGAGCAGCACGCCGCTCGACAGCTTCGACGCGCCCTGCCGCCGCTCCACGAAGATGATCGGCGACTCGACGATGCTGAGGCCGGCGTCGGCGGCCATGAACGTCACGTCGAGCAGGAAGGCGTAGCCTTCGGACACGATCTTGTCGAGCGGCAGCCGGGCGAGCGACCGCCGCCGCCAGCAGCGGTAGCCGGTGGTGATGTCGCGCAAGCCGAGACCGGTGACCGTGCGGATGTAAAAGTTCGCGAACGAGCTGAGGATGATCCGGCGCAGCGGCCAGTTCACGACGCTGATGCCGTTCAGGTATCGCGACCCGATGACGAGGTCCGCGCCTGCCTCGGCTTCGGCGATCATCGCCGGCAGGTACTTCGGATCATGCGACAGGTCGGCGTCCATCTGGCACACCAGGTCGGCATCACCGGCAATGGCGTGGCGGAAGCCTTCGAGGTACGACACCCCCAGGCCCCGCGGGCCGGTGCGATGGAGCACGCGCACACGGCCGGGATACTGGACGGTGAGCGCATCGGCGACCGCGCCGGTGCCGTCGGGTGACTGATCGTCCAGCACCATCACCTCGGTGCCGGGCACCTCGAGGATGTCCTTGACGAGAATGGGCAGGTTCTCCCGCTCGTTGTAGGTCGGGACCAGGACCAGCGTCTTCATCCGCTACCGCCGCCCCTCGAAGCGCAGCGACGCCACCTGCTCCGACACCAGGCCGACCAGCATGACGATCACCGAGAACATCAGGAGCAACACGGCGCCGTTGGGAATGCGGTCGTGGTAGGCGAAGTTCCAGGCGCCGTAGCCGGCGCCGAGCACGAACGCCGCCGCGCTGACCGGCGCGAAGATCCGCAGAGGACTGAAGATGGTGATGACTTTGAGCAAGATCAATAGAAACTTTGCGCCGTCGCTCGCCAGCCGGATCTTCGACGTGCCGATCCGCGGCAAGGCCCCAATGGGCTCGAACGCCACATTGTAACCGGCCTTGATGAAGGCCAGCGTTGTCGTGGTCGGCGTCGAGAAGCCGTTCGGGAGCAAGTGGATGAACTCGAGCAGGTACTCGCGGCGTCCGGCGCGGAAACCGGACGTCAGATCCGGAATCGGGCGGTCGGTGAGGTAACTGGCCAGCCAGTTCAGGACGGCGTTGCCAATCCGGCGTCCCGCCGTGGCCTGGGTGTCGGACGAACGCGCGCCGATCACGAGGTCGTACTCGCCGAGCCGCGCCACCAGGCGCGCCACGTCGTTGGCGCGATGCTGGCCGTCGCCATCGACAATCGTCAGCCACTCGCTCGACGTCGCGCGGATCGCCGTCTTCACGGCGGCGCCGTTGCCCTTGTTGTACGGATGCGAGACCACGCGGGCGCCGGCCGCTTCCGCGGCCTGGCCCGTGCCATCGGTGGACCCGTCGTCCACGACCAGCACTTCGTGCCACGGCGCGGCGGCGCGGAGGCTGGCGACGACCGCGCCAATGCTCTCGCGCTCGTTGAAGGCCGGGACGACGATGGTGACGGAGCTTGGCGAGGCCATCGGCTACAGAAAAATTTGCTGGCTAGGAACCGGCAATCGTAGCACGCGAGGCGTAGCACCCCGGCCTCTCCAGGTGGTAGTCAAAATATTGACACACCTTCGTCTTGTTGGCGAAACAAAGGCGTAAACGATAGACAGGTAACCATTTGAAGCACTTGGACGTTGACAAGCCCACTCACCCCACTTAATATCCGAGTGGATTTTTGTGGAGTGAAGTGGAGTTATAGACGTGCTCCGGGGCAACCAGCCGGCGAAAATTGATGATAAGGGCCGGCTCAAGGTCCCGAACGGCTTTCGTGCCGCGATTCAGAAGGATCACGGCCCCGAGCTGTTCGTGACGAGCCTTACGGGCCAGTCTGTACGGATCTATCCAATGCCGGTCTGGCTCGAGATCGAGGGCCGCATTGCGCAGATGCCTTCTACTCATCCCGCGCGACAGAAGTACCTGGACCGCGTGAACTTTTACGGTCAGGTCGCGGAACTCGACCCCCAGGGACGCGTCCTGATTCAGCCCCGGCTTCGTGACAGCGCGCTCATGACCGGCGAAGTAGACGTGCTGGGGCAGCAGAACTACCTCGAGGTCTGGAACCACGAGCGCTTCGTCGCCCGGTTGCTCACCGAGCCGTTCACCGACGACGACGCGCGAGCGCTTGCTGATTTCGGGATCTAGTGGAACGCGCACTTCACGTTCCCGTTCTGCTCGAGGAGGTGCGGTCGCTGCTCCAGCCGGAGCGCGGCGGCACCTTCGTGGATTGCACCGTGGGCCTGGGCGGCCACTCGCGCATGTTGCTCGAGGGCGGGGCGACGCGGCTGATTGGGATCGATCGCGACACCGACGCGATCGCGATCGCGCGGACGGAGCTCGAATCGTTCGGTGATCGGGTCACGCTCGTGCACGCCGACTACCGCGAGGTCGCCGGCGTGCTGGACGCCGAGGGCGTGCCGGAGGTCGCGGGGCTGCTCGCCGACTTCGGCGTCTCGTCGATGCAGCTGGACGGCGAGGGGCGCGGGTTCAGCTTCAAGCGCGACGAGCCGCTGGACATGCGGATGGACCGCAGCCGCGGCGAGACGGCGGCCGAGCTGATCGACCGGGTCGAGGAAACGGAACTGGCCGACGCCATCTATCGCTTCGGCGAAGAGCGGCGGTCCCGGCAAGTGGCGCGCGCCATCGTCATGGCGCGCCAGCAGTCGCCGATCGAGACGACCGGGCGGCTGGCGGAGATCGTGCGGCGAGGGGTGGCCGCGCGCGGCTGGCAGCGGATCGATCCGGCGACGCGCACGTTCCAGGCGCTGCGCATCTGGGTCAACCGCGAGCTGGATGAACTCGACTCGTTTATCGGCCGGGCCGCCTCGCGGCTGCAGGTCGGCGGGCGGCTGGCGCTGATTTCGTTTCACTCACTGGAAGACCGGGTGGTGAAACACACGCTGCGCGATCTGGCGCGCGGCGACGAGGCGGCCATCAAGGTGCTGACCAAGCACCCGGTGATCGCCGGGGACGCGGAAGCGGCCGTCAACCCGCGGGCCCGGAGCGCGAAGCTCCGTGCCGCAGTACGAATCAGGTAAGGGAGGGGCGGATGGACAAAGCAGGAACCTTCGAATACGAAATTCGCAAGGACTTCCGCAATAACCAGATCGTGCGGGAGGTGGACGAGCGCCGCCAGCGCGACCTGTGGATGACGCTCGGCGTTGGCGTCGCCCTTGTCGGGGTGCTGCTGTTCTCGGCGTGGCAGCACTTCGAGCTGCTGCGCCATGGCTACAGGCTCGAGCAGATGCAGCGCGACCGCGCGGCGGAGAACGACATCAACCGCCACCTGCGCCTCGAAATGGAAACGCTGCGCGCTCCCCAGCGCATCGAGAAGCTCGCGATCGAGCGGCTCGGCATGGTGAGCCCCGGCGCGGCTGAAGCCGTCGTGCTCGAACGCGTGGCGCCGCAGGCGGCGCCCGCCAAGTCCGTCGTCGCGAGCCGGTAACAGGGTCGACCGTGGCCGTCCAGCCTGATCTCAATTGGCGTCCGGTGCTCAGGCGCCGCCTCACGGTGGCCGCGGGAGTGCTCGCCTTCTGGGTGCTCGGGATCGAGGCTCGTCTGGTCGTGCTGCAGGTGGTGCAGCACGACGAGTTGTCGGCGCGGGCCGAGCGCCAGCAGTCGGAAACCCAGAAGACGCCCGGCAAGCGCGGCGAGATCTACGATCGCAAGGGCCGGCTGCTCGCCTATAGCGTGGACGCCGACACCGTCTACGCCGTTCCCACCGACATCAAGGATCCGGTCAAGGCCGCGGCCCTGCTGTGCGGCGCCTTCGATGAATGCACCAAGAAGGATCGTGACCAGCTGGTGGAGCGCCTGAGCCGGAAGCGCCCGCGCGGCGGCCTGACCTCCTTCCAGTATGTGAGGCGCCGGGCGACGCCGATTGAGACCAAGCGCATCGCCGCGCTCGAAATGAAGGGCATCGGCTTCATGAAGGAAAGCAAGCGGTTCTACCCGAACCGCGAGCTGGCCGCGCACCTGATCGGCTACGTCGGCACCGACAACGCCGGCCTCCACGGCATTGAAGCCACTTACGACAAGACCGTCCGCGGCCGCGAGGGCACCCTGCTGGTACAGACCGACGCCCGCGGCCACGCGTTCAGCCGCCTCGATCGGCCGCCGACCACCGGCGGGTCGCTCGAACTCACCATCGACGAGCACCTCCAGTACATCGTCGAGCGGGAATTGAAGGCTGGCGTCGAAGCGGCGCGCGCCGATGGCGGCACCGCGGTGGCGATGGACCCCTATACCGGCGAGATTCTCGCGATGGCGAGCTGGCCGACGTTCAACCCGAACCAGTACGGCGGCACCAGCGACGCCGCGCTGCGCAATCGCGCCGTCCAGGATCTCTACGAGCCCGGGTCCACGTTCAAGCTGGTGACGGCGTCGGCGGCGATCGAGGAGAAGGTGATCACCCCCGACGAGATCATCGACGTCAGCGCCGGCCTCATTCGCTTCGGCAGCCGCGTGGTCAACGACATGCACCGCTACGGCCCGCTGTCGTTCACCGACGTGATCGTCAAGTCGAGCAACGTCGGCGCGATCAAGGTGGGCTTGAAGGTCGGCGCCGAGCGCATGGGCCTCTACATCCGCCGCTTCGGCTTCGGGCGGGCGTCGTCGCCGGATTTTCCCGGTGAGAGCCCCGGCATTGTCTGGGACCCGTCGAAGCTGAACGACAGCGCGCTGGCCTCGGTGTCGATGGGCTACCAGATCGGCGTGACGCCGCTGCAGATGGCCGCGGCGGCCAGCGTGATCGCCAATGGCGGGACCTTGTACGAACCCCACGTGGTGCGCGCCATCGTCAAGGGGGGCGTGCGGACCGCGGTGCCGCCCAAGGCCGTCAGGCGCGCGATCCTGCCCGGGACGGCGGCGACCCTGACGTCGATCATGGAATTGGTCGTGACCGAAGGCACGGCCAGGCGGGCCGCGCTCGCGAGTTACACGGTCGCGGGCAAGACCGGCACCGCCGACAAGCTGGTGAACGGCCGCTATTCACCGTCGCAGCAGAACGTGTCGTTCGTTGGTTTCGTGCCGTCGCGCAATCCGGTGATGACGGTGATCGTGATGATCGACTCACCGCGCCTCGGCGGTGACACCGGCGGCGTGATCGCCGCGCCAATCTTCAAGGGCATTGCCGACGCCAGCCTGCGGCAGATGGGCGTGACGCCCAACATCAATCCGGCCCCGCCCGTCCTGATCGCGCGCCGCGACCAGAACCCGGTGACGACGGCGGCGGCGTCATCGGCGCCCGCGATCGTGACGATGACCGCGAACATGACCGACGGCGGGGGGCTGCCCGACCTTCGCGGCTTGAGCGCGCGCGACGCGTTGCGCGAGCTGGCGCGCCTCGGCCTCACCGCCCGGATGCAGGGCGCCGGCGTCGTCGTCGATCAGACGCCCGCTCCCGGCTCGATGATCGAGCCCGGCGCGTCGTGCATGCTGGTCCTCAATCGGCGCCCGGCGCCGCGGCCGGCCGGCGCCCTTGGAGACCAGCGGTGATCCTCGGTGATGTGACCGACACCCTGCGGGAACTGGTGGTGGCGCCACCCCCGGCGGGGATGCCACGTGGCGCTTCGACCAGCTCAGGGTCACCGCGAGCGGAGTCGAGTGGTGATCGGCAGCTCACCGCGATTGCCTACGATTCCCGCCGCGTCGTGCCGGCCGCCTTGTTCGTGGCCCTCAAGGGGCTCAAGGCCGACGGCGTCGAGTTCACCGAGCAGGCAATTGCCCGCGGCGCGCAAGCGGTGGTGTCGGAATCGCCGGCCCCCGCCGGTGTCGCCGTGCCGTGGATTGCCGTTCGCGACGCGCGGCTCGCGCTCGCCCTGCTCGCCGATCGGTTCTTCGACCACCCGAGCGGGCGGATGCCGGTGATCGGCGTCACCGGCACCAACGGCAAGACCACGACGGCCTACCTGCTGGCCGCCATGCTCGACGAGGCCGGGCTCCGCGCCGGCATGCTCGGCACGGTCGCCTATCGCGTCGGCGGCGAGGATCGCGAGGCGTCGCGCACCACGCCGGAGGCGCCGGACCTGCAGCAGTTACTGAGCGACATGCTGCGCCAGGGCAACCGCTCCGCGGTCATGGAAGTGTCGTCGCACGCGCTGTCGCTGAAGCGGGTCGACGGCATGCACTTCGCCGCCGCGGTGTTCAGCAACCTCACCCGCGACCACCTCGACTTCCACGAGGACATGGAGGCCTACTTCGCCGCCAAGCGCCGTCTGTTCGAGATGCTGCCTCGCGACGCGCCGGGCGTCATCAACCTCGACGACCCGAGGGGCGCGGGCCTGGTCGAGATCTGCGGCCGGCCGGTCACCTACGCCATCAACGCGGCGGCGGACCTACGGCCCGGCGCGGTGGAGATGACGTTGACCGGCTTGCGTTTCGAGATCACGACGCCGAAGGGCACCGTTCACATCCAATCGAAGCTCGTCGGCCGCCCGAATGTTTACAACATCCTCGCGGCCACAGCGGCCGCGATCTCGCTCGACGTGCCGATTGCGGCCATCGAGCGCGGCGTGGCCGGTCTGGCCGGGGTGCCCGGGCGCTTCGAGGTGGTCTCCGGCGCCGACGATGACGTCACCGCAATCGTGGACTACGCGCATACCGATGACGCCCTCCGCAACCTGCTCGAGACGGCGCGTCCGCTGGGCGCGCGGCGGCTGGTGACGGTGTTCGGGTGCGGCGGCGATCGCGATCGTTCCAAGCGGCCGCTGATGGGCATGGTCGCGGCCCGGTTGAGCGACGTCGTCGTGATCACGTCCGACAACCCGCGCACCGAGGACCCGAAGCGGATCATCGAGGAAATCGAGCGCGGCATTCCGGCCGGCAGCCAGTCGTCGCCGCGCACGCCGGTGGTGGTCTCGGTGGTCGATCGTGCCGAGGCGATCCAGCGCGCCCTGGCGATGGCCGAGCCCGGCGATGTTGTGTTGATCGCCGGCAAGGGCCACGAGAAGTACCAGCAGATTGGCGACCGGGTGCTGCCGTTCGACGACGGCGAGGTCGCGCGGGCGGGGCTGGCGAAGCGCCGTGGCGCCGGCGCGAAGGGCAGTTAGTGGCGGCTGAGATACCGCTGTCGGCCGCCACCCTGGCCGCGGCGATGCACGGCCGCCTGGTCGCTGGCGACAGCGACCACTACGTGACCGGGTTCTCGATCGACAGCCGCACGCTGGCGACCGGCGACCTGTTCTTCGCGATTGTGGCGGCGCGCGACGGTCACGAGTTCGTCGGCGCGGCGGCGCGGCGGCGGGCCGCCGGCGTCGTGGTCAGCCGGCCGGTGACGATGCCGGACGACAGCGAGTCGTTCGTGATCGAGGTGGCCGACACCACGCGCGGCTTGCAGGACCTGGCGCGGCACGTGCGGCGCGAGTCGGGCGCGACGGTGGTGGCCATTACCGGCAGTGCCGGGAAGACCACGACCAAGGACGTGATCGCGGAGTTTCTCGGCGGCGCGCACCGGGTGGTGAAGAACAGGGGCAACCTGAACAACCACCTGGGACTGCCGCTGTCGTTGCTGGAGTTGAGGCACGGGGCGGATGTGGCGGTGATGGAGCTGGGCATGAATCACGCGGGCGAAATCCGGGTGCTGGTCGACGTGGCCACGCCGGAGGTGCGCGTGTGGACCAACGTCGGCGAGGCCCACATCGGCCATTTCGGTTCTGCCGATCTCATCGCCGATGCCAAGGCCGAGATCCTCGAAGGCGCCAGTGCCAGCACCGTGCTGGTGGCCAACGCCGACGACCCCCGCGTAATGGCGCGCACCGGCGCGTTCCCCGGCCGGCAAGTCACGTTCGGCACCTCCGCCAACGCCACCGTGCGGGCCGTTGACGTCGAAGACCTCGGCCTGGATGGCACCAAGAGCCGGCTGATCACGCCGGCGGGTGAGCGCGACCTCCACGTGCCGCTGCTCGGCCGCGGCCACCTGATGAACGTGCTGGCCGCCGTCGCCGTCGCGCTCGAGATGCAGGTCGGGCTCGACCACGTGATTGACACCGCGGCGCGGCTGCAGCCGTCGGCGAAGCGGGGCGCCGTGCTCCGTCTGCCGAAAGGCGTGACGGTGATCGACGACTCGTACAACTCCAGCCCGTCGGCGCTCAAGCAGGCGCTCGACGTGCTGTCGCGGACCTGGGCGGCGCGGCGCGTCGCCGTGATCGGCGAGATGCTCGAGCTGGGCGAACTGTCCACGGCCCTGCACCAGGAGTGCGGCCGGGTGGCGGCGGCCAGCCGCCTGTCGCGATTGATCACCATTGGCGGAAACCCGGCCCGCGCGCTTGGCGCGGCAGCGGCCGAGGCGGGCATGGCGGCGAACACCGTGCTGCACTTCGACAACAGCATCGACGCGGCGGCCGCCATTCACGGGCACGCCATGCCGGGCGACGTGGTGTTGGTGAAAGGCTCGCGGGGAACGCGAACCGACATCGTGGTGGAACGGCTCATGGCGGTGTTCGGCTGATGCTGTATCACCTCCTGATCTCGTTCTACCCGCAGGTGCCGGTGTTCAACGTGGTGCGCTACATCACGTTCCGCACCGCCGCGGCCAGCATGACCGCGCTGGTCGTCGGGCTGGTGCTCGGGCCGTGGCTGATCCGCCGCCTGCGCGAATTCCAGATCGGCCAGGTCATCCGCCAGGAAGGCCCCGAGTCGCATCGCGCCAAGGCCGGCACGCCGACGATGGGCGGGTTGTTGATCCTGGCGGCGGCGCTGGTGCCGACGCTGCTGTGGGCCGACCTCACCAACGTCTACGTGTGGATCGCGGTGCTCACCACCGCGGCCTTCGGCGCCATCGGCTTCCTCGACGACTATCTCAAGGTGACGCGCCGCTCGTCAGGCGGGCTGGCGCCGCGCTACAAGCTGGGCCTGCAGGTCGTGGTCGGCGTCATCGTCGGCCTGGTGCTGATGTGGCTCGCCAACCAGAACCTGTACAACACGCGGCTGATCTTTCCGTTCTTCAAGCAGCTGATTCCCGACCTCGGCTGGTTCTACGTGCCGTTCGCGGCGTTCGTGCTGGTGGCCTGGAGCAACGCCGTCAACCTGACCGACGGTCTCGACGGCCTGGCGATCAGCACGTTCGCGGTGGCGGCGGCCTGCTTCACGGCGCTCGCCTACATCACCGGCCATCGCGTGTTTGCCGAGTACCTGTTGCTGGTGCGCTTCGCGCCCGCCGGCGAGCTGACCATCTTCTGCGGCGCGCTGGTCGGCGCCAGCCTCGGCTTCCTCTGGTACAACGCCCACCCGGCCGAGATCTTCATGGGCGACGTCGGCTCGCTGGCGCTCGGCGGCGCCATCGCCACGGTCGCGATCCTGATCAAGCAGGAACTCCTGCTGGTGATTGTCGGCGGCGTCTTCGTGATCGAGGCCGCCTCGGTCGTGATCCAGGTGGCGTCGTTCAAGCTGCGCGGCAAGCGGGTCTTCAAGATGGCGCCGCTGCACCACCACTTCGAGTTGAGCGGGTGGGAGGAACCGAAGGTGATCACGCGCTTCCTGATCGTCGCCATCCTGTTCGCCCTGTTCAGCCTGACCACCTTGAAGCTGAGATGACGACGCACACCTTTTCCGTGAGCGGGCAGCGGGTGCTGGTGGTGGGCGCCGCCAGGAGCGGTGTGGCCGCGGCCCACCTGCTCGCGCGTCGCGGCGCCGTCGTCACGCTCACCGATCGGAAGCCGGCGATCCCCGAGGAGGCCGACCTGCGGGCGGCCGGCGTGCGCCTCGAACTCGGCGGCCACCAGGTGGCGTCGTTCGAGGCCGCCAACCTGGTGGTGATGAGCCCCGGCGTGCCGCTGGACCTGCCGGAAGTCGCGCGAGCCCGTGCCGTGGGCGTTCCCGTGATTGGCGAGCTCGAACTGGCGTCGCGGTGGCTGCGCGGGCCGATCGTGGCCATTACCGGCACCAAGGGCAAGTCCACCACCACCACGTTGGTGGGCCGCATGCTCGAAGCGGCGGGACGCCGCGTGCTGGTGGGCGGCAACATCGGCTACCCGGTGAGCGCGCAGGTGGAGGCGTCAACCGCGGACACCGTCCACGTGATCGAAGCCAGCAGCTTCCAGCTCGAGGCCACCGACACTTTCCGGCCGTGGATTGCGGCGCTGCTGAACTTCTCGCCCGATCATCTCGATCGCCATCCCGACGAAGCGTCGTACGCCGCGGCGAAGACGCGCATCTTCGCCAACCAGCAGCCGCAGGACTGGGCGGTGGTGAACGCCGACAGCGCCGCGGCCCTGCGCATGGCGGAGGCGACGCGGGCGCAGGTCGTGCGCTACGGCGTCGACACCACGAGCGCCGAGGTGCACGCCGGCCGCGGGTTCATCTGGCAGCGCACCTCGGAGGGCGACATTCCGCTGCTGCCGCTGGCGTCGGTGCAGCTGGCCGGCCATCACATGTTGAGCAACGTCGTCGCCGCCACCGCGATCAGCCATCTGGCCGGCGCCACCGGCGCGTCACTGGCCCAGGCCCTGGACGGCTTCACCGGGCTCGAGCACGTGATGGAACCGGTCGGCCACCGTGGCGGCGTGCGGTTCGTCAACGACTCGAAGGCCACCAACATCGACGCCGCCGCGCGATCGATCGAGAGCTTCGACAAGGTGGTGGCGATTGTCGGCGGCAAGTTCAAGGGCGGCGACTTCGCCGACCTGGCGGCGCCGCTGCGCGCGCACGGCCGTGCGGTGGTGGCGATCGGCGAGGCGCGGCCGCTGGTGCGCGCCGCGCTGGCGGAGGTCGTGCCGGTGGTGGAGGCGGACACGCTCGCGGACGCGGTCAGGCAGGCGTGGGACCTGGCGGTGCCCGACGGCGTGGTGCTGCTCGCGCCGGCGTGTTCGAGCTTCGACATGTTTGCGGATTACGCGGACCGCGGCACGCGGTTCAAGGAGGAGGTGCAGCGGCTCATCGCGGAGCCGTGAGGGTCGCGGGCTGGTCCCGCAAGGAGCGTTGGGGTGTGCGGACTTGTCCGCCGAAGCGCGCAGCGCGTAGGCGGAAGCGGTGAGTAGTCGTCAGCCGGTTGGACGCAATTGAGAACTGGTCGCTGGGAGCGCAGGCTGCCCCGGTCTGCGAGGCTGGTGTCTCAATTCCCTGAACGACTGGCGACTACTGACCGCTTTCCACCTTCGGCGGACGAGCGACGTGCAACCCAGTTATCGAGTCGAGGCCGTCGAACTTTAGTGCTGCATGTGGCGTCCGGCTTTAGCCGGACCTCAAGGACCGAGGAGTATGGCAAGGAAGCTTTCGTCTGACAAGTGGCTGTTCGTGGCGGCGCTGGCGCTGATTTGCGCGAGCGTGGTCATGGTCTACAGCGCCTCGGCGCTGGTCGCGCTCGAGCGCTTCCAGCAGCCGTACTTGTTCGTGACGCGCCAGTTGATGTGGGCCTGCGTGGGCATTGCGGTGCTGTCGATCGTGATGCGCATCGACTACCGCATCTACCGGAACGACAAGCTGATCTGGGCCCTGCTCGGCCTGGTCGCGCTGATGCTGGTGGGCGTGCTGTTCTCCCGGCCGATCAACGGCACGCGCCGGTGGTTCGGGATCGGCGGCTTCGGCATCCAGCCGTCCGAACTGGCCAAGGTGGCCGGCATCTTCTTTACCGCGCTGATCCTCGAGCGCCGCCGCCATCGCATCAACGAACTGGGCTACGCGTTGCTACCGATCGGCGTGATTGTCGGCGGGCTGGTCGGCCTGATCCTGCTCGAGCCCGACTTCGGCACGGCGGTCTCGCTGCTGGTGGTGATCGGCGTGATGGTGTTCGCCGCCGGCTTCAGCTACCGCTACCTCGCCGGCGCCCTGCTGCTGGCGCTGCCCGCGCTCTACGTGATCCTGATGCAGGCCGACTACCGCCGCCGCCGGCTGCTCACCTTCATGGATCCCTGGGCCGACCCGCTCGGCGACGGCTTCCAGATCATCCAGTCGCTGATTGCCGTCGGCACCGGCGGCGTCTTCGGCAAGGGCCTGATGGCCGGCGTGCAGAAGCTGTTCTACCTGCCCGAGCCGCACACCGACTTCATCTTCGCCGTGATCTCGGAGGAGACCGGCCTGATCGGCGCCTCGCTGGTGGTGCTGTGTTTCTGCGTGATCGCCTGGCGCGGCCTGCGCACGGCGCTGCGCGCGCCCGACAGCTTCGGCGCCTTCCTCGCGCTGGGCATCACGATGATGCTCGTGCTGCAGGCGTTCGTGAACATCAGCGTCGTGCTGGGCCTGATGCCGACCAAGGGCATTCCGCTGCCGCTGGTCAGCAACGGCGGCTCGTCGATGCTGATCAACCTGCTCGGTGTCGGCGTGCTGCTCAACATTTCGCAGCACGCGCACATGGAGACGGGAGCGGCGTGACCGGTGCGCATCCTGATCGCGGGCGGAGGCACGGGCGGGCATTTGTACCCGGGGATTGCGCTGGCGCGCGAGCTGCGGCGCCGCGATCCGTCGGCGCAGGTGTCGTTTGTCGGCACCGCCGCCGGCATCGAGGCGCGGGTCGTGCCGCGCGAGGGGTTTCAACTGGACCTGATTCGGGTGGCGGGATTGAAGGGCAAGAGCCGGGCGGACCGCCTGCGCGGCTTCCTGCTGCTGCCGGTGGCCGGCGCCGACGCCTGGCGCGTGATCTCGCGGCGGCGGCCGGAGGTGGTGGTCGGCGTCGGCGGCTTCGCTTCCGGGCCGGTGCTCGCGCTGGCGGCCATGCGGGGCTACCCGACCATGCTGCTCGAGCAGAACGCGCTGCCGGGCCTGACCAATCGCCTGCTGGCGCGCTTGGTCCGGGCCGCGGCGGTGAACTTCGAAGACGCGTTGTCGTACTTTCCACGCACGGGATTTGTGGCCGGCAACCCCGTGCGACCGGAGTTTTTCCCGGCGCAGAACGAGGAGGCGAATGATCGCACCAACAGGCCGCACGACGCGGCACGGGTACTGATCTTTGGCGGTTCTCAGGGCGCGCACGCGATCAACGTGGCCATGGTGGAGGCAGCGTCGCGGCTGGCAGCCACCGGGTTACGGCTTGCGATCACCCACCAGACCGGCGAGCGCGATCTGGATCTGGTGCGGACCGCGTACGGCCGCGCCGGCCTCGCGGCCCGAGTCGAAGCCTTCATCTTCGAAATCGACGGAGAGATGAAGGCCGCCGACCTGGTCATTTGCCGCGCCGGTGCCACCACCCTCGCGGAACTGACCGCGTCGGGGCGGCCGTCGATCCTGGTGCCGCTGCCGACCGCCACCGACGACCACCAGCGGAAGAACGCCGAGGTGCTCGGACGGGCGGGAGCGGGATTGGTGATCGAGGAACGTGACTTGAGCGGCGAGCGGCTCGCCGGCGCCATCGCGGCGCTGGTGGCCGAACCGGCCAGGCGTCAGCAGATGTCGGCGGCCGCGCGCCGGCTGGCGCGGCCCGACGCCGCGGCACGGATTGCGGATCGGGTGGAGCAGTTGGGTGGGCGCCGTGCTGGGTAAGACGCGGCGCATCCACTTCATCGGCGTCGGCGGGATCGGCATGAGCGGCATCGCGGAGCTGCTCGCCAACCTCGGCTACGCCGTGTCGGGCTCGGATGCGAAGCGCTCGGCGGTGACCGACCGCCTCGCCTCGCTCGGCGTGACGGTGGCCTTCGGGCATGCCGCGGCGAACGTCGGCAACGCCGACGTCGTCGTGTATTCGTCGGCGGTGCGGCCCGACAACCCGGAGGTGGTCGAGGCCAGGGCGCGGCGCATCCCGGTGATCCCGCGGGCCGAGATGCTGGCGGAGTTGATGCGCCTGCGCTTCGGCATCGCGGTGGCCGGCGCGCACGGCAAGACCAGCACCACCTCGATGATCGCGCTGGTGCTCGAGCGGGCAGGCCTGGATCCGACGGCGGTGATCGGCGGGCGGTTGAGCGCCTTTGGCAGCAACGCGCGGCTGGGCCGCGGTGAATACATGGTGGCGGAAGCGGATGAGAGCGATCGCTCGTTCCTGAAGCTGTCGCCGGCGGTGGCGGTGATTACGAATATCGATCGCGAGCATATGGACGCATACGGGGGGTTCGCCGACTTGCAGCAGGCGTTTGTCGACTTCGCCAACAAGGTGCCGTTCTACGGCGCCGTGGTGGCGTGCGCCGATGACGCGGAGCTGTCGCGCGTCCTGCCGCGCTTCACCCGCCGCGTCGTCACCTACGGAATTGCGGAAGGTCCGGCTGACGGCGGCGACGACGCTGAAGGTCCGGCTAAAGCCGGACCCCACATTGGCGTGGATGCGGCCGGAACCGATGCCATGTGGCGTCCGGCTTTAGCCGGACCGTTCGACGTCAGCGCGATGGACGTCGTGCTCGAAGGGTTTGGCTCGCGCTGTGTGGTCGTCCAGCGGCACGCCGGCGTGCAGAGCGAGCTGGGCCTGCTGGCGTTGGCCGTACCCGGCCTTCACTCGGTGAGGAATGCGCTCGCCGCGGTGGCGGTTGGCCTCGAGCTCGACGTGCCGTTCGCGAAGATCGCCTTCGCGCTGGCGGAGTTCCACGGCGCCGAACGCCGCTTCGAGCGAAGAGGCATCGTCAACGGCATCAGCGTGGTGGACGACTACGGCCACCACCCCACTGAGATCGCCGCCGTGCTGTCGGCCGCCCGCGCCGCCAAGCCCGCGCGCATCGTCGTCGCCTTCCAGCCGCATCGCTACACCCGCACGCGGGACCTGATGGTGGAGTTCGGCGCCGCGCTGGCCACCGCCGACGAGGTCGTGCTTACCGACATTTACGCCGCCAGCGAAGAGCCTATTGCCGGGATCACCGTGGAGGCCCTGGCCGCGGCGGTCAGCGCCGGCCGCGAGCGGCCCGCTCACGTGGTACGGCGCCTGGACGATGTCGCCGCCGCCGTCGCCGACCTGGCGCGGCCCGGCGACCTGGTGCTGACGCTCGGCGCCGGCTCGATTGGCGGCCTGGCGACCGCGCTGCTCGCGGAACTCGAACGGCGGCATGGTCCGCGGGAGGCCCGGTGATGTCGTCGGTCGCCACCGCCACCGACAAGCGTTTCCGGCGCGCCCACGTGAAGCCGTCGCGGAAGCGCGCGGCCACCACCCGGCACGTGTGGCTCGCGGCCCGGGTGCTGGCGATCGCCCTGGTGCTGGGCTACGGCGGCTACCGCGGCGTCACCTCGATTGCCGCCGCGCAGACGCTGCAGGTGAGCCATCTCACCGTCCGCGGCCAACAGCGCCTGTCCACCGGCGAGGTGCTGGCGCTGGTCGATGGGCTGCGTGGCCAGAACATCCTGACGATCGGGATCGGCGAGTGGCAGCAACGGCTGCTGTCGTCCCCCTGGGTGGAGAGCGCGACGATTCGCCGCGTGCTGCCGTCGACGCTGGAGATTTCGGTCCACGAGCGCGTGCCGATGGGCATCGGCCGCATCGGCACCGCGCTCTACCTGATCGACTCCAAGGGCGTGATCGTCGACGAGTACGGGCCGGCTTACGCCGACATCGACCTGCCGATCATCGACGGGCTGGCCACCGCGCCGGCCGACGGCGGCGCCCTGATCGACGCCGCCCGCACCGAGTTTGCCGGCCGCGTCATCGGCGCGCTGGCGTCGCGGCCGGAGCTGGCCAGGCGGGTGTCGCAGATCGACGTCGCCGATCTGCATGACGCCGTCGTGATCCTGGATGACGACACCGCGCTGCTGCGGCTGGGCGACACCGACTTCACGGCGCGCCTGCAGCAGTACCTGGACCTGCAGCCGGCGTTGCGCGAACGGATGGCGGGCATCGATTACGTGGATTTGCGATTCGACGAGCGGTTGTACGTGCGTCCGGTCAAGGCGTTGCCGGCGCAGGCAAGACGGTAGAGGACGGGGAGGTATCGGTGGCACGACAGGAACGCTACGTAGTGGGGCTCGACATCGGCACGACCAAGGTCTGCACCGTGGTCGGCGAGATGCTCGAGGAAGGCGGCGTCGATGTGATCGGCATCGGCATGGCCGAATCGAAGGGCCTCAAGCGCGGGGTGGTCGTCAACCTGGAGGCTGCGGTTGAGTCGATCAAGAAGTCGATCGAAGAAGCCGAGCTGATGGCCGGCGTCGAGGTCGGCTCGGTGCACCTGGCGATCAGCGGCCCCCACATCAAGGGCTTCAACAGCCGCGGCGTGGTGGCGGTGGCCGGCAAGAACCGCGAGGTCACGCGCGACGACGTGCGCCGGGCGATCGACGCGGCCCGCGCGGTATCGCTGCCCGCCGGCCGCGAGATCCTGCACGTGCTGCCGCAAGACTTCGTGGTCGACGAGCAGGAAGGCATCGGCGCGCCGGTCGGCCTGACCGGGGCGCGGCTCGAGGTCAACGTCCACATCATCACCGGCAGCCAGACCGCGACGCAGAACCTGGTCGCCTGCGTCAACCGCGCCGGCGTCGAGGTGATCGACACTGTGATCGGCCAGCTCGCCGCGTCGGAGACGGTGCTGACGCCCGACGAGAAGGAGCTGGGCGTGGCGGTGGTGGACATCGGCGGCGGCACCGCCGATCTCGCCATCTTCGAGCGCGGCAGCCTGTGGCACACCGCAGTGATCGCGGTGGGCGGCGATCACTTCACCAACGACATCGCGGTGGGTCTGCGCACGCCGATCCCCGATGCCGAGAAGGTCAAGCGGCGGGCGGGCTGCGCGCTGTCGTCGATGGTCGAGGAAGACGAGACCATCGAGGTGGCCAGCGTCGGCGGCCGGCGGCCGCGCGTGATGGCGCGGCGCATCCTGTCCGACATCCTGCAGCCGCGCGCGGAGGAAATGTTTCACCTGATCTGGGACGAGATCAGCAAGGCCGGCTACGAGAAGTCGCTCAATTCCGGCCTAGTGCTGACCGGCGGCGGCGCCCAACTCGAGGGCATGTCGGAAATCGCCGAGCAGATCTTCGACCTGCCGATCCGGCGCGGCAGCCCGGCCGGCGTCGGCGGCCTCGCCGACCACGTCAGCAACCCGTCGTTTGCCACCGCGGTGGGCCTGGTGCTGTACGCGGCGCGCCATCGCGGGCCGGCGGGCAGCACCAGCGGCGGCGGCGCGCTCACCCGCGTGATGGGACGGCTGCGCACGGTGTTCAAGGAATTTTTCTAGTTCGGGATCCGGGATCCGGGACCCGGGACAGACAGTTCGATTCGAAACGGTTACACGGAGGAGGCACGATGGCGGATCAGGATGGCTTCGAGGCGCTGCGGCTCACGCTCGATGAAGAAGCGCGCATGGGTGCGCGAATCAAGGTGATCGGCGTCGGCGGCGGCGGCAGCAACGCCGTGTCGCGCATGGTGCAGGCGGGCATCTCGGGCGTGGAGTTCATGGTGGCCAACACCGACGCCCAGGCGCTCAAGGCCAATCCGGCGCCGGTGAAGATCCAGATCGGCGGCAAGCTCACCAAGGGGCTGGGCGCCGGCGCGGATCCGAACGTCGGACGTCAGGCGGCGCTCGAAGACACCGACGCCCTGATCCAGGCGCTGTCGGGCGCCGACATGGTGTTCGTGACCACCGGCCTCGGCGGCGGCACCGGCACCGGCGCGGCGCCGGTGATCGCCAGCCTCGCCACCGAACTGGGCGCGCTCACCATCGCCGTGGTCACCAAGCCCTTCAAGTTCGAGGGCAAGAAGCGCTTCCGGCAAGCCGAGGCCGGCCTCGACGCGCTACGCGACGCCGTTGACACCGTGATCACGATCCCGAACGAGCGCCTGCTCGCGGTGATCGATCGCAACACCTCGATGCTCGACGCCTTCGTCACCGCCGACGACGTGCTGCGGCAGGCGATCCAGGGCATCTCGGACCTGATCCTGGTGCCGGGCCTCATCAACCTCGATTTCGCCGACGTCAAGACCATCATGTCGGGCATGGGCGTGGCGATGATGGGCACGGCCATGGCCGAGGGCCCGACGCGCGCCGTCGACGCCGCCAATCGCGCCATCTCGAGCCCGCTGCTCGAAGACGCCTCGGTCAAGGGCGCGCGCGGCGTGATCATCAACGTGACCGGCGGTCCCGACATGTCGCTGATGGAAGTCAACGAGGCGCTGACCATCATCCAGGAATCGGCACACGAAGACGCCAACATCATCTTCGGCGCGGTGGTCGACAAGGCGCTCACCAACAAGGTGAAGATCACCGTGATCGCCACCGGCTTCGACCACGTCAAGACCGACCGCTCGACGCCGGCCAACGCGCCGATGCAGACGCCGGTGGACATGTCGGCCTACTCGTCGCACCTGCGCGTGGACATCCAGCCGCCCATCGTTCAGCCGCGCGCGTCGATCGTGCGGAGGCCGGCGCTGGAGCTGCCGATGGCGTCGGCCCGGCCGGTCGCGGTGGGGCAGAACGGCGGCGACATCCCGCTCGCCGATCCAGCCGGACCGGTCGGCGAGTTCGACCTCAATCTCGACCTTGACGTGCCGGCCTTCCTCCGGCGGAGCGAAGGGTAGGCCTGATACAGTAGATGGATCCAGGGGAGCCGCGAGCGCCGCCGGCGCAGCGACAGCTCGACGACCCCTTGGAATCCACATGAAGCCCAGGCCACAGCGCGAGATCGCACGGGAAATCCTTTCCAAAGAAGTTGGCTACGTGTCCAAGCCGCACGCCGGCCGGCTGCGCGTCGCCCTGATCTTCCCCAACTCGTACTTCGTCGGGATGTCGAATCTCGGCTTCCAGACCATCTACCGGCTCTTCAACGATCAGCCCGACATCGTGTGCGAGCGCGCGTTCCTGCCGCCGAAGCAGGAACTGGCCGCCCTTCGCGAGTCCGGCGCGCGCATCGTCACGCTCGAGTCGCAGACCCCGGTGGCGGATTTCGACGTCATCGCCTTCTCGGTGTCGTTCGAGTGGGACTACACCAACGTCCTGACCCTGCTCCGCCTCGCCGGCGTGCCGTTGCGCGCCGCCGACCGCGACCATACCCACCCGCTGGTGGTGATCGGCGGCGCGGTGACGTTCGTGAACCCGGAGCCGCTCGCGATGTTCGCGGACGTGATCGCGGCGGGCGAGGGCGAAGCGCTGGTGCCCGCGCTGGTGGGCGCGATGAGCACCTCCTCGCGCAGCGAGCAGTTGAAGCGGCTCGCCCAGGCCCGCGGCTACTACATCCCGTCGTTCTACGACGTCGAGTACGCGGCCGACGGGACCATCGCCCGTTACCTGCCGCGTGAGGGCACCGGCGCGCCGCCGGTGGTGAAGAAGGCGGCGATCAAGACCACCGACGCGGTCGACCCGCCGAGCACCACCATCTTCACGCCCGACACCGAGTTCGGCTCGCGCTTCCTCATCGAGGTGGTGCGCGGGTGCGCGAACCTGTGCCGGTTCTGCTGGGCGGGCTACAACTACCTGCCGGTGCGCGCGTTCCCGACCGACCGCATCCTGGCCCTGGCCCAGGCCGCCCGCGCGCACTCGTCGAAGGCCGGCCTGGTGTCGATTGCACTGTGCGATCACCCCGACATCGAGCACATCCTCCGCAGCCTCCGTGACATGGGCTACTCGATCAGCCCGGCGTCGTTGCGCCTCGACGACCTCACCCCGACCATCGTCTCCCTGCTCAAGGAGAGCGGCGAGCGGACGCTGACCATCGCGCCCGAAACCGGCTCCGATCGCCTGCGGCGCGTGATCAACAAGACGGTGACCAACGCCGAGATCCTCGCCAGCGCCGAGCTGATCTTTTCGAGCGGCATCGAAAGTCTCAAGCTCTACTACATGATCGGCCTGCCCACCGAAGACGATGACGACCTGGTCGCCATTCGCGACCTGACGCTGCAGATCCACGAGATCATGCTGAAGTACGCCCGCCCGCGTGGACGGATCGGCCGCATCGTCGCCAGCGTGAACCCGCTGGTGCCGAAGCCGGGCACCGCCTTCGAGCGGCTGCCGATGGAGCGCACCGACGTGATCGAGCGCAAGATGAAACGCTTGCGCGCGCTGGTCGCCGACGTCGACAACGTCTACTTCAACATCAAGAGCGAGCGCCATTCGTACTACCAGGCGCTGCTGTCACTGGGCGACCGCCGCATTGCCCCGGCGATTGAACTCGCCGAGGCCAACGGCGGCCAGTGGCGGCGGGCGCTCGCCGATGCCGGCCTCGACGGCGACTTCTACATCTACCGCGACCGATCGAACGACACGGTGCTGCCGTGGAGCATCATCGACGGCGGCATGAAAGACACGTTCTTCCGCGCCGAGTTCGACAAGTCCACTCGCGCCGAGTGGACCCTGCCGCCCAAGCGCGCCAAGGAGAACGTGCGCCTGCTGCCGGTGCTGAGCTAATGGTCCGGCTCAAGCCGGACGCTACATTCGACACGACAGCAGACGCCGCCGCCCCGCCAGTCAGCTCGCCACCGCGGCCTGGGCTTCGTATTCCGAATACGCCTGCAGCACCAGCTCCCGCACCTTTTCCTGCGAGTTCGGATCGTTCACCGGTCGCAGCAGCGCGAAGCTGCGCCGCTCGCCGTTCACAGAGTAGGTCCGGGCGGGGAAGGTGACGTTCCGTCCCACGCCGGTCCGGCGCTCCCACACGGCAAACCCGAGGAGCCTGAGCCCCTGCAGTTCGCCATCGGTGAAATGCACTTCGGCGTCGGCCAGCTTCCCCGACGGCGCGCCCTTGTCGTTCGGCATGATCTTGACCACCATGGTTCACTCCAGTCCACGAGTCCGCTGCCGGACCCGTCCGTTGCGTTTGTTCACAGCCGGTGAGATATCAAGGGCGATGCCACCGCGAAACCGCCGGAATCAGGCGCAATCCTCGTGGGCGATTTCCCCGGATGACAACCGCAGTTGCGCCGTCGCCTGGGCGATTCGATGAACCTGCCGGTTCCCGATCCCGCATTTCGTTGGACCGCAGAGCCTTGGGGGCCCGCGCTGCGATGCGCGCCGCTCGAGGCGATCGCGCAACACGCGTTTACGTCACGGCAACTGCAGTTACCGGCCGATGACCGGTGGGCGGCGGCCGCGGCATCCGTCGGCGGGTGGCGGGAACAGGTGAGGCGCGTGAAGCAGGTCCACGGCAGCGTGGTTCGGGTGCTGCAGCGTGGCGACATGCGAGACGCCGGGCCAGGGGCCCGGCCCGACGGCGATGCCATCGTCTCGAATGAGGCCGGCCTGGTGCTGGCCGTGATGGTCGCCGACTGCGTTCCCATTCTGGTGGCGGACCGCAGTTCGGGTGCCGCGGGCGCCATTCATGCGGGCTGGCGCGGCACCTGCGCACGCGTAGGGCCGGCCGCCGTTGAAGCCATGCGCCTGCGTTTCGGCACGGAGCCATCCGACCTCGTCGCGGCGATTGGCCCGAGCATTGGACCTGACGACTACGCAGTGGGGGAGGCGTTGATTGAGTCGTTCCAGAAGGCCGGGCACGCCGCCGGCGATCTCGCCAGGTGGTTCATCCGCCGCGACTCACAGTTGCGTCTCGACCTCTGGTCCGCTAATCGCGATCAGTTGATCGACGCCGGCCTGCAGCCCGAACAGATCTTCACGTGCGGACTCAGCACGCTGGCCCACACCGACGTGTTCGATTCGTTTCGATCGGAAGGCGAACGGGCCGGGCGCATGGCTGCCCTCGTCGTCGTGCCCAAGCAGGCAATCGGCTGACGGCCGGCGTGGCCATCGGCGCCGGCCCGCGCGCGTCAGGCGTTGCGCTTCAGGAAATCAACGAGGAGCGTGCTCAAGGCGTCCGCCTGCTCCTGCTGCACCCAGTGCCCGGCGCCGTCCACCAGGAGCGTGCCCTGGTACTTCGTCGTCAGGTTCCTTTCGAGGCGCTGGATCGCGCCCGGGTTCTGATGGACGCCCCAGTCCTGCTTGCCGCCCATGAACGTGGCTGGCACGTCGATCGTCCGTCCGGCAAATAGCTGCAGGTCGTCGGCGCCGGGGCTTCCCCGGTAACCATTCAAGCCGCCCTGGAAGCCGGTGCGCCCATATTCCTCGACGTAGACGCGCAACTCTGATTCCGGCAACCACCGGTTCGCGGCAATCTCGGCCGCCGACGGCATGTCGGACGCCACCTGTTCCGACATGCCCTTGCTCAGATCCATCACGTAGTAGCGGGGCAGCTTGGCCCACTCCGCGGCCGTGCGTGCGGCGAGCGGGTGCGGGTCGTTCTGCTTCCAGTCCGCGCTTTTCACGTGGTAGTAGGCGCGCAGGAATGCCTGGAGGCCCTGCGTTGGATGCCAGCTGTTCTCGTTGGCCTCGCGTGTCTGGTAGTAACGCTGATAGTGCTTGCGTGGAGGCGTGAGCTTCGCCAGTTCCTCGTAGATCGCGTCGGGCGCCGCTGGCGCCGGCGCACGGGACACATTCGCCGTGTTGAATGGCAGCGTGGGCGCGCCGCCGAATGGCGCGCTCATCATGGCGACGGAGCGGAAGACGTCCGGCCGCGCCAGCGCGCACCAGCCGGCGAGCGGCGACCCCTGATCGTGCCCAATGACGGCCGCCACGGAGCGGTAGCCCATGGCCGACACCAGCGCCAGCATGTCCTTGATCTTGTTGACCGTGCCGAATGGCCGAAGATCGTCCGTGTAGTTGACCGGCGCCGGCGACGTGCGGCCGTAGCCGCGCACATCCGGCGCGAACACGTGATAGCCGGAGGCCGCGAGCGGTCCCATCACCTTGCGCCAGCTGTAGGCGAGCTCAGGGTAGCCGTGCACGAGCAGCAGCGCGGGCCGGCCCGGCGTCTCGTAGCCGGCCTCGAGCACGTGCACGCGGAGCCCATTGACGCCGTCAACGAAGCGGGAGCGGACACCGGGTGGCAGCACCGCTGCGTTCAGCGGCCCGATGTCGCTGTTCGGGGCCTGCCTGGTCAGGGCCGCCTCCACGCGCGCGCCGAACGCCAGCGGGGCCACGGACGCGAGCAGTCCCTGCAGGACGCTCCGGCGAGTGGGTGGGAGACCGGGCCGTGATCGGTTCGCGAGGTCGTCCTGATCGTGCTGCATGGGCCGCAACGTTACCAGAACGGGCCACGCTTTCAAGCGCATCGCGCCTGCTTCATGCCATTCGGATGTAATCTAGGCCGAGGACGCTCCCATGTCGCGCGCCACCGACGCCAAGTCGATTCTCAACAAATATGCACTCGCCTCCGGCGGCGCTGGCCTGATCACGGCGCCGTTCCTGGGCATGGCCGCGCTGACGGGCCTGCATTTCGCCCTCATCAAGGAACTGTCGGCGCTCTACGGCGTGGAATTCTCGAAGGAGAGTTCGCGCGGCATCCTGCTCGCCCTCGGCGCGGCGTTTCTCCCCGGATGGATGGGATACGGCCTGCAGCGGACGATTCTCCAGAGGTTGCCGGCCATGACCTCGCTGGTCGGCTGGGTCGCGATGGCGGGGTTTTCAGCCGCGGTGACCTACGGCCTCGGCAAGACCCTGATCGAACATTTCGAATCCGGCGGAACGCTGGCGGACTTCGACGTCAAGCGCTTGCACGACGCGGTGCGCCACGCCTTCGGAACCACCCATCCGTCCACCCCGAAGAGCCTGGCCTCGTAGGCGCGTTCGGGTTTCAGCGCTTCCCGATGGCAAACAGCGTGGACATGGCGCGGATGTACATCACGCCTTCCGACAGTGCCGGCGTCGCCATCAGCGACTCGCCCATCGAGTTGGTGCCAATCAGCTTGAAGGCCGGTCCCGCTTCCACCAGCAGCATCTCCCCGTCCTCGTTCGAGAGGTAGATCTTCCCATCCGCCGCGACCGGTGACGCGCTGTAGCCGCTGCCGACGAGCGGCAGCCGCTGGCGGTAGATCTCCTTGCCGGTCACCGGATCGTAGGTGTCGAACACGCCGTTGTTGGCGAGCACATAGAGGATGCCGCGATAGGCGAGCGGTGTCGGCATGTACGAGCCGCGGCCGGTCTTGCTCCATGCCACCTGGGCACTGTGGTCCTCGCCCTTCGGCAGGGTGAGGTCGCCGCGGGCGCCCGGCTTCACCGCGAACACGGGACGTTCCGGCGCGCGGCCACTGGCCACGATGTGCAGGCCGTCGCTGAAGATCGGTGTCGGCGCCGTGATCTTCGAGCTGCCACCGAGCTTCCAGAGTTCGCGGCCGGTCGTCGGGTCGTAACCGCGCACGAAGTTCGAGGCGTTGGTCACCAGTTCCGGACCGGCCGGCGTCGTCACCACGGTGGGCGTTCCCCACGACGGCAGCTCGTCGCGTTCCGTCTTCCACACCGTCTCGCCGGTCTCGGCGTTGAGTGCCAGCACGAACGAGTCCGCCTGCGTGTCGCACTGGATGATCACGAGGCCGTTCCAGATGATGGGCGAACTCGCCGGCCCCCACTCGTAGCTGGGAATGTCGTAGGCGCCCATGTTGACGCGGCCGATGTCCACCTTCCACCGCAGGTTCCCGGCCAGGTCGTAGGCATACACGCCTTGCGAACCAAACCACGCGACGACGATGCGGCCATCCGTGGCGGGCGAGGCGCTGGCATAGGTGGACTTTATGTGGCGCACGTTCAGAGGCTCGCCCTGAGCGGCCGTCCGTTCCCAGCGGATCTTGCCGGTCTTCTTGTCGACCGCGTAGAGCATCCACCGCTGCGGCGACCGATCCTCGGAGGCGTCGCCGTCACCGTAGAGGCCGGGCTTGAACGTCGCGTCCTTGCGGCTGCTGACGGCGCTGGTGACGAACACGAGATCGCCCCAGACGACAGGACTCGAGTGCGCGAGGCCGGGGATGGGCGCGCGCCACAACACGCCGTCCCCGGTGGCCGGGTTCCAGCGATCGGGCAGGTGCTGGCCCTCGGCAATGCCCGAGGCGACCGGCCCGCGGAACGACGGCCAGCTGCCGGTCGCTGGTGCCGGGCTGGGCAGGCGCGTCGCCGATCCCGCGGTCCGCACGATGCGGCGCTCGGCCTTTGGTGCCACCGTGCCGGGTGGCATCCAGACGTTGCGGTCAAGAATCATCCGGCGAGGCACGCAGTCGTCGGCGACAACGGCGAGGGTGAGGTTGGCGCCGTTCAACGCAAAGGTGTAGCGGCCGGGGCCCGTGCAGCCGTCGGGGCCGGCGGCCATCTGCAACGTGACCTCGTTCCCTGATGCGGTCCAGGTCCCGCCCATCGACGGCCAACCCGCGCCCGACAGGACAAAGGTGCCCGACGCATCGAACTGGAGCGTGAAATCTCTGAGGGCCAATGGACCGCCCGGCAGCGCGCGTTGTGCGGCCGGAGAAACGCCCAGGACGAGGAGGAGGGTAGTGACTGCCAGGAGGCGTGGCACGGCGCCATCCTAGCACCGCGAAAAAAACGCAGGGCGGGAAAGGAGACCCGCCCTGCGTACCAATCCGGCGAGGGGCCGGATGCTAGAACTCGAGCCGCGCGCCGATCTGCACTTTTCTCGGCGAGTAGCTGGTGCTGTAGGCCGTGAGCAGCAGGAAGTTCGTGGATGCCTGGTTGCCGTTCGGGTTCGCGAAGTTGGTGCGGTTGGTCAGGTTGAAGAGGTCCGCCGAGATCTCGAGGCGGCGGCGCCCCTGCACGCGGAAGCCGTAGCCGAGCCGCATGTCGAGGCCGAAGAAGCCCGGGCCATAGGCGCCGTTGCGCTCAGCCTTGTAGTTGCTGACGGTGTAGGCGTTGTTGCCATTCCCCTTGTACTCGGCCACTGGCAGCGGTTCGGTCAGCAGGCCGTTCAGGTCGGAATCGACGTTCTGGTTGACCAGGCTGAACGGCCGGCCGCTGATCGCGCGCGCCACCCAGCTGACGTTGAGGCCGCCGGTCCGCGGAATCAGCGCGGTGCCGCTCACCGTGAAGTTGTGCCGGTTGTCGAAGTCGGTCGGTCCCTCGTTCAGTTCGAGCCGCATGTCGTCGCGCAGCTGGAAGCCGCTCTGCGGCGCGCCGTTGCCCGAGGTGTTGCCGTTCGACTTCGCCAGCGTGTACGACACCTGCGCGCTGTAGTTGTTGCTGAAGCGCTTCTTCACCTGGAGCATCAACGCGTTGTAGTCGAGCTCGCCGGTGTTCTGGTACTGGATGACGTTGGTCGTGAACGGGGCAAAGCCGGGGTACTTAGTCGCCAGGTCCGCGACGGCGGCGACCAACTGCGTATTGGGCACGCGCGTCAAGGTGGACGCGGCGACGGTGGGGTTGGAGCGTACCTGCGGGTTGAGGACCTTTGCCATCAGCAGGTCGCGCCCGCGCGAGTAGACGTAGTCCACGCTCACGCTCAGTTCCTCGCGCAGCTGCCGTTCGTAGCCGATGCTGACTTCGTCGGTGTACGGCGTCCGGCGATCGGGGTTGTCCCAGGTGGCGCCGGTGTTCCGCAGCCGCTGGCCTCCCGGATACAGCTGGTTCAGCAGGGTGCGGTTCAGCACCGGCCCGTTGACCAGGAAGGGGTCGGTCGGCAACTGCCCGTTGCGCGGGCCGTTGTCGGCCGCCGCGGTCGGGAAGTTGACGAGGAACGAGCCGGTGAACGGCGTGCCGGTGTAGAGGCCGCCGATCACTTCGAAGTGCGTCTTGTCGAAGAAGCGCCCCACACCGATGCGGACCACGCTCTTGCCGCCGATGTCGTAGGTGAAGCCGAGGCGCGGCGCGATGTTGTTGGAGTCCACCGGGTGCTTGTCCGTCAGCGGGTCGTCGTCTTCGTCCGCGAACGGAATCAGCTCCACGTCGTAGCGGGCGCCGAGGTTCAGCGTCACGTTGTTGCCGAGCCGCCACTTGTCCTGCGCGAATCCCGAAATATAGTGTGCCTTCTGGTAGAACACGTTCGGGCCGCCGACGCGGATGGACAGGCGGTCGGGATAGGTCGACGGCACCGCGGGATTGAACGGCACGTTGCTGCGGCCAAACGAGAAGGTGCCGTTCAGGTTGCCCTGGTTGGTGTTATAGGCGGTGGAGTACGAGTACTGCGCGCCAAACTTCACGTCGTGATCCCCGCCCTTGCCGGGGATGAACCACGCCAGCGTCTCTTCGACCTGGATGCCGTCGTTGACGCGTGCCGACGAGGTGTTGTCCTGCTGGTCGATGTAGTCCTGGTAGCCCAGCGTCACCGGACACTTCGACAGGTCACGACCGTTGGTGTTGAAGCAGTTGTTGGCAAACGCCACGTTCTCACGGGTCCAGGTGACGCGGAAGGTGCTGACCTTGGTGTTCGACAGCACTACGTTGAGATTCCCCGACACGGTCTGGTCGACGTCCGACTCCTCGCGCGCCGCGGACGGGGCGGCGGCCTGTGTGCCGGTCGCGATAATCTGATTGACCTGCGGCGATTGCTCGCGGAGCCAACGCACGCTATAGGTCGCGCTGTTGTTGATCTGGTGGTCGCCGCGGATGATGGTGTTCCACACGCGGTCCTGCGTGAGCTGGGTGCCGTTGTACTCGGGCCGCGCCGGGATGTTGATCGCGTTCGGCCGATCGATCGAGAAACGTTCCAGACTGGCGAAGAAGTGGATCTTGTTCTTCACGATCGGCCCGCCGAACGTGCCGCCCCACCGCTCGTACTTCGTCTCCGGTTTGGGCAGGTTGTTCTGCTTCGCAAAGAAATGGTTGGTCGTCAGCTTGGTGTCCTGCAGGAACCCGAAGGCGACGCCGCGGAAGTCGTTGGTGCCGGCCTTGGTCACGGCGTTGACGACGGCGCCCGAGGTGCGGCCGTACTGCGCGTCGTACTGGCCGGTGATCACCTGGAACTCCTGGATCGCCTCGATCGGCGTGCGCGCCTGCGTGCCCGCGCGCTGCCCGATCACGTCGTCGTTGTTGTTGCCGCCGTCGAGCATGTAGTTGTTGTTGCGGGGGTCCTGGCCGTTGACCGAGATCGAGTCGCTGCCGAACGACTCGGTGCTGACCGACGGCACGATGCCGGGCAGCAGCCCGACGAAGCCGATGAAGTTGCCGTTCACGCTGGGCAGCTTCACGAGCGTGTCGCTGGTGATGTTGCCGCCCAGTTCTTTCGACGTCAGGTCGACGATCGGCGAGACGGCGGTGACGTTGACGGTCTCTTCGAGCCCGCCCACCGACATGGTGACGTCGATGCTGGTGGTCTTGCCGACTTCGAGGCGCAGATCCTGCCGGTCGAACTTCTTGAAGCCCTGCAGCTCCGCGGTGGCGCGGTAGGTGCCGGGCACGAGGCCGCTGGCGATGAACGAACCGTCGGCGCCGGATACCGTTTCGCGGTACATGCCGGTGGCCTGGTTGGTGACGGTCACGGTGACGCCGGGGAGGACCGCACCCTGCTCGTCGATGACGCGACCGCGCAGTTCAGAGGTGCCCTGCTGTGCCGACGCCGCCGTCGCGACCAGCACCATGGCGAACACCCAATTCCAAATCCGTAATTTCATTCTGACCTCCGGGAAAGCAAGCAACAACAACAACAACAGAGACACTCTTTCAAGCTACCGTACGCCGACGCCGAGAATCTCGCCGCGCAGCAGTGCGTTCTTCATGCGATCGCTGCCGCAGTCGAGGTGGTCTTCCATCAACGCCTTCGCGCCGGCAGGATCCCGCCTCGCGATGGCATCGACAATCTGCAGGTGTGCTTCGCTGGCGCCGCCCTGGAACTGGGCGGGCGCCACGCCGAGCGAGAGGAAGCGATCGATCTGGCCGAGGCACCGCTCGATCAGCTCGGCGGCGAGCGTGTTGCGCGCGACGCGGGCAATCGCCAGGTGGAAGCGGGCGTTCATGGCCTCGGCTTCGCGATAGTCGTCGGCGCCCGAAAGCCGCGCCAGGTCCCGCAACACGTTCACATCGTCCGGCGTCGCGAGCTCCGCCGCGCGCGCGGCGGCGGCACCTTCCAACAGCCGGCGGACATCAAAGGTGTCGTGGACGGCTTGCACCGTGACGCGGGCCACGAAGTAGCCGCGGCCCTGGACGCGATCGAGGTAGCCCTCCTGCCACAAGCGCGACAGGCCTTCGCGAATCGGGGTGCGCGACATGCCGTGGGCGGCGGCCAGGGCCGGCTCCGACAGGGGCGCGCCGGGCGGATAGCGGCCGTCGATCATGCCGGCCTTGATGCTCCGGTAGGCGCGCTCCACCTGGGAGGCGTTGTCAGCGGCGGTTGGCGCGGAGTCTTTGTCCACCATACCTGCGGAATCCAGTCAGTATACAGGCAGAAACAGGCCAATTTGGCCGAATCTGAGGATCGTTGTGCAATTTGCCCGGTTCGCGTGTCCATGGCGGGACTCGCGGCCCGTCGGTCTTGATCGTGTTGGTTCCCCTGCCGTGTGTCTATAATGAAACTTGAACACACGATATTCATTTTTCATGTTAAACTGGTTTCGTGTTCGGCCGCGAAGATCACCTCCTGAACGTCCGTCGCCAGCTTCGGCGTCAGCCCGTGGTCGGATTGCTCGGGCCGCGGCAGATCGGCAAGACCACGGTGGCGAGGGCCATTGCCGCCGCCAGCGGCAAGGCGATGACCTACTTCGACCTCGAGGACCCGGCTGACCTTCGCCGGCTGGACGACGAGGCCACCGCGCTCGCGGACCTGAAGGGGCTGGTCGTCATTGACGAGGTGCAGCGGCGACCCGAACTGTTCCCAGTGCTCCGGGTCCTGGCCGACCGGCCGCGGCGCCCGGCGTCATTTCTTGTCCTCGGCAGTGCCTCGCCGCACTTACTGAAGCAGAGTTCCGAGACGCTCGCCGGCCGCGTGACTTATCACGAGCTCGATGGCTTCGGTCTCGCCGACGTGGGCGCCGCATCCTGGCGGAAGCTCTGGCTGCGCGGCGGCTATCCCCGGAGCTACCTGGCTCGCAACGATGCCGAGAGCATGGCGTGGCGCGGCGACCTGCGACGCACCTACATTGAGCAGGACCTTCCTGCCCTGGGCCCCGGCTACCCGGCCAGGACCATCGAGCGCGTCTGGGAGATGCTCGCGCACTATCACGGCCAGATCTGGAACGGATCCGAGATCGCCCGCTCATTCGGCGTGTCGCACCCGACCAGCCGTCGCTACCTGGATCTGCTCGTCGACACCTTCATGGTGCGCCTGTTGCCGCCATGGAGCGAGAACGCCGGCAAGCGGGTCGTGAAATCCCCCAAGCTGTATTTCCGCGACGTCGGCCTCCTGCACCATCTGCTCGGCATCCAGCGCGCGGACGACCTGGTGCGGCACCCCAAGGTGGGCGCCTCCTTCGAGGGATTTGCCATCGACGCGGTGATCCGTCGTCTTGGCGCGGATCGTCGCGAGTGCCATTTCTGGGCCACGCACCAAGGGGCTGAACTGGACCTGCTCGTGGTCCGCGGCGGCACGCGGTTGGGCTTTGAGATCAAGCACACCGTGGCGCCGGAGGTGACCAAGTCCATGAGGATTGCGCTCACCGACCTTGGCCTCGATCGGCTCGATGTCATTCATGTCGGCAAGGACACCTACCCGCTGACGGAACGGATTCGGGCGGTGGCCTTCGATCGCCTGCACCAGGACGTGCGCCCCCTTTGACAGGGTACGGACCTTCGCGCGGTCGAGAGGCGGCTAGCGGGTATTGCCGTCCATGCCGACGTTCGACAGCCGGTCGGCGTCCTTGTTCATCTCGCGCGGCACGTGGGAAAAGCTGACGTTGCCGATCTGCATGACCAGCATCTTCGCGCGCAAATAGAGCGGCTTGAGGCCTTCGTTCTTCACCCGGTAGTTGCCGCGCATCTGCTCGACCAGCAGCAGGGAATCACCCTTTACCGCGAGCGCCGTGACGTCGTGATCCGCAGCCCATTGCAGGGCGGCAATGAGACCGTGGTACTCGGCGACGTTGTTGGTGGCGGTGCCGAGGGCGCCGCTCAACTCGGCCAGCACGGTGCCGGCGTCGTCGACGATGTACGCGCCCCAGCCGGCGGGGCCAGGATTGCCCCGCGAGCCGCCGTCGAAGTAAGCAGTAATCAAGGTGCCGGAGGTGCCTCAGGTGCCTTGGGTACCTGAGGTGCGATGAAGTAGAGAATCCGGTTGCAGCTGTCGCACTGCACGATCTGATCGTTCTTCAACACGTTGACGAACACCGCGGGACGGAGGCGGACCTGGCACACCGTGCAGCGCTCGCCTTCGGCGCGGGCGACGGCGGTGCCGCGGACCTTGGCGATGCGGGCGAAGGTGTCAACCAGGCCCTTGTCGTTCAGCCCGCCGATCAGGCTGGCGCGGGCGGTGGCGCACTCGATCACCACGGCCTGCTGCACGATGACGTCCTGTTCGATGCCGCCGCGCTCGGTGCCCACCTTGGCCTGGGCAGCCTTCAGGGCGGCCTCGGCCTTCTTGATAGTGGCGTTGATCTCGTCGACCTCCATCATGTTGAGCAGGATCTTCTCTTCCTGTGCGCCAACCTCGGTCGCCGCGGCGTCGATCTGATGTTGCATCGCGCGGAACTCTTCGTTGGTCTTGACCTGCATCAACTGGTCTTTGTACTTGGCCTGTCGCTGCTGGACGGCGGCGAGGTCCTTGTCGATCAGGCTGCGGCGGGTCTTGCTGTCGGCGAGGGCGTGTTTGGCCGCCTCGAGGGCGGCGGTGGCGTCGTGCAGGAGGGCGTCGAGCGCAGCGATGCGGCCGGGTGCCTCCGCGATGGCCTTGGCGGCCACCGCGGCTTTGCTTTCGATCTCTTGCAGTCGGATCAGGCGTTCAAGATCGGGAAGCATTGGTCCTTAAAGAAGTGGGCCCACCTGGATTCGAACCAGGGACCAACCAGTTATGAGCCGGCCGCTCTAACCAACTGAGCTATGGGCCCTCGGTTACGAACGACCTTCGAGGAATGCCCGCAGTTTACGCGATCGCGACGGGTGGCGCAGCTTGCGCAGCGCCTTGGCCTCGATCTGGCGGATGCGCTCGCGGGTCACCGCGAAGTTCTGGCCGACTTCCTCGAGCGTGTGCTCGCTGCCGTCGCCCACGCCGAAGCGCATCTTGATGACCTTTTCCTCGCGCGGCGTCAGCGTCTTCAACACCGACTCGGTCTGTTCCTTCAGGTCGAGGTTGATCACCGCTTCCGACGGCGACACCGCCGAGCGGTCCTCGATGAAGTCGCCCAGGTGCGAATCTTCCTCTTCGCCGATCGGGGTCTCGAGCGAGATCGGCTCCTGCGCGATCTTGAGGACCTTGCGGACCTTCGAGACCGGGATGTCCATGCGCCGGGCGATCTCCTCGGAGGTGGGCTCGCGTCCCAGCTCCTGCACCAGCGCCCGCGAGGTGCGGATCAGCTTGTTGATGGTCTCGATCATGTGGACCGGGATGCGGATGGTCCGCGCCTGGTCGGCAATCGCGCGGGTGATGGCCTGGCGGATCCACCACGTCGCGTAGGTCGAGAACTTGTAGCCGCGGCGGTACTCGAACTTGTCCACCGCCTTCATCAGGCCGATGTTGCCTTCCTGGATCAGGTCGAGGAACTGCAGCCCGCGGTTGGTGTACTTCTTGGCGATCGAGACCACCAGGCGGAGGTTGGCCTCGACCAGCTCCTTCTTCGCCTGCTCGGCCTGCGCCTCGCCGCGCATGATCACTTCGAGCGTGTGGCGAAGGTGTTCGACGCTCTCCTCGAGGTCTTCGGTGCGGGTCTTGATCTCGCCCTTGAGATCGTTCATCCGCTTGGTCATCGCCTTGCGCTCGTCGTCCTTGAGCTTGGGCTTGCGGACCTTGAGCAGGAGCTCTTTCTTCAGCTTGTCGTGCTCGCGCTGCTGCTTCGAGACGCGCTCGACGATGTCCTTCACTTCCTCGACCAGGCGGCGCTTGACCGGCTCGGTGAACTCGATCTTGCGGATGCAACGCGAGGTCTCGACCTGGCCGCGCATCAGCTTCCAGCGCTGGCGGCGGTACTTCTTCTTGTCGGCCTTCGCGATGGCTTCGAGCTTCTCGTCGTGCTTCTCGACGGCCAGGCGCGCCTTGCGCACGGCGTCAACCTGCTTGAGGAACTGCTGCGCGCGCTCCTCGATGCGATCGTCGGTGATTTCCTCGTCGTTGAAGATCACCAGCTCGCGGATGGTGCGCTCGCCGGCCTTCAGCGCGTCGCCCATGCGGATCACCGCCTTGGTGATCGCCGGCATGCGCGAGATCGACTTGATCACCGAGAGCTTGCCGCGCTCGATGCGGCGCGCGATCTCGACTTCGCCCTCGCGCGTGAGCAGCGGCACGGTGCCCATCTCGCGCAGGTACATGCGGACCGGATCGTTGGTCTTGTCGAGCGAGCCGGGGGTCAGGTCCAGCTCCGGGCCCTCGCCTTCGGGGCCCTCGTGCCGGTCAATGCCTTCCCGCTCGAGCTTGTAACCCTTTTCCGAGTCCACCAGCTCGATGCCGGCGCTCGCAAACACCGCGAGCAGCTCCTCGAGGTCTTCGGGATTGGCCGTCAGATCCGCCGGCAGCAGATCGTTCACTTCGTCGTACAGGAGATAGCCCTTCTCCTTGCCGATGACGATCAGTTGCCGGACTTCATCGAACTTTTCTTCGAGCGCCAAGGCCATATTGCGTGCGACCCCCTGAAACCTATGTGTGGAGGCAATCCCGTAGGAATGTCCTCGAGAGTGCGGAGCCCTCTATTGTAGCTCCTTTGGCGGCTTCATCGCCTCCAGCAGACGGACCATTCGCTGCTTTTGCTCAAGCAGCGCCATCGATGCCGGGCCGCTATCCCCCATATTCTGCAAGCGGTTGAGCTCTCTTTGGACGTCCGCCAATTCCCGCTCGAGCCGGACGTACTTAATTGCCACCACGCACAGATCCGGAAGGATGGCCGGAGCGAAGGGCTCAGCCGCCACGGAGGCCAGCAATTCCGCCTCCTGAGTACTTAGACGCTCCATGAGCGCACCAGGCACATCCTCGGGCCGCACCGTGAGCTCCTGGGCCGTCCGCAGTATGTTCGCCGTGCTAAGTCCTTTCAAGTCTTCTGGTTCCAGCTGATTCAGCCACTTCAGCGTGCCCGCCGGGTCGTGCACCAGGCTCCAAATCAGGCCCTTTTCCGCTTTCCTGACGTTGCCCTGCAGGCTCGGCACCCGCTCGGCCGGCAGCTCGGTCTTCCTGGCCGCTGCCGCCTTCCTGATTTCGGCTCGAACCACGCTTTCCGTCACCCGGGCCTTGTGCGCGAGGCGATCCGCGAATTGATCGCGGACCGCGGGGTCCGGAATGCGTGCCGCCACGCCCAGCATCCTGGTCAGGAATTCACGCCGGTTGTCGTCGCGGGTCAGATCCTGGCCGGCCGCCGCCCGGTCGAGCAGGAATTCCAGGTACGGCCGCGAGTGCTTGAGCTGATCGCGGAACCCGTCCGCGCCGTGCTTCTGAATGAAGGTGTCGGGATCGCCGCCGCCCGGCAGCGTCATCACGTTCACGACGAAGCCTTCGCTGACCAGCAGTTCCGAGCTGCGCTCGGCCGCAGTCTGGCCGGCGCTGTCGGGGTCGTAGCACAGCACCGTCTTCGACGTGAAGCGATGCAGGATCTGCGCCTGCTGCGCCGTCAACGCGGTGCCGCACGTCGCCACCACCGGGAAGCCACCCGCCTGGTAGACCTGCGCGAAATCGAAATAGCCCTCGACGATGATCGCGTAGCGCACCTTGCGCAGATCGCCTTTCGTGAGGTTCAGGCCGTAGAGCGTGCGGCTCTTGGTGTAGATCGGCGTTTCGGGCGAGTTAAGGTACTTCGGTTGCTGATCCTTTTCCAGAGCCCGTCCCCCGAAGGCGATCACCGTGCCCGTGTCGCGCGCAATCGGGATCATCAGGCGGTTTCTGAACCGATCGCCCTCGCTGCCATCGTCCCGCCGGCTGACCAGGCCGCTGGTGACCAGTTGCAGCGGAGAGAAGCCCTGCTTCACGAGGCGCTGGCGCAGCGCGTCGCGGCCCTGCGGCGCGAAGCCAAGCTGCAGCTGGTCGATCGTCTCCTGCGTGAGGCCGCGATCCTTCAGCAGGTATTCGCGGATGCGGGCTCCCGCGGCCGACGCCAGCTGCTCGCGGAAGTGGGTCACCGCCACTTCGTGAATCTTGACGAGCGCTTCGCGTTCGGCGGCGGTCTCGCGTTGCTCGCCCGTCGCCTCCATCTCCGGGATCGGAATCCCGAAGCGCTGCGCCAGGGTGCGGACCGCCTCCTGGAAGCCAATCTTGTCCTGCAGTTCGATGAACTTGAAGACGTCCCCGCCGACGCCGCAGCCGAAGCAGTGGAAGAAGCCGCGGTCGCGGTTGACGTTGAACGACGGGGTCTTCTCGCCGTGGAACGGGCACAGGCCCTTGTAAGTGGCGCCGGCCTTGCGCAGCGAGACGGAGTCCGACACGACGGCCACAATGTCGGCTGCCGAGCGGACTTCGTCGATGAAACTCTGAGGGAACAGGGCCACGTGGTTTACAGCCGTCGGCGTCCTCGAACGGACAACCTCAGCTTAGCGCATGGCGCCGGCTCGGCCGACGGCGTTGTCAGGCGGCCGACCGCCAGAACTGGAGTGCGTGTGGTTGACGGAGCGCATTCAGGATGAGTCCCAGCACCAGGGCCAGCCGCAACGGGCTCAGGTAATACGACGCGATCCCCGCGGCGCTCTCCGGTCCGCTGAAAATCCGGATGGTACGGGGGACATCGAGCACGCTGAAGGTGATAAAGCCCACGATCACGACCATGCGGAGGCCATAGTGCCGCACGGGCTGTACCTCGGGCCACATCAGGAGCCAAATCGCCGGCCACGCCAGCACGCCGTGGTACAGCTGATTTGGCAGGAACAGCAGCGGCCACAGGAGGCAGGCCGCGGCAATGGTCGTACGTCCCGCGGAGTCGAACCGGCGCCGGGCCGCCAGGCCGATCAAGGTGAGGGTGATCAGGGCCAAGGCCGCGTAGACCACCGTGCCTCTCTCGTAGTGTTCCAGAAAGTCTTCGATGACAAACCGGATGCTGAGCAATCCCCGGACGCGATCCGGGCCGTCGTAAAGGGTGAACAGGCTCTGCGTGTAGAGGTTCAGCACACCGGCGAGCGATTGTTCCACCGAGGCGGCGAAGATTCCCCACATGGCCACGGTGATGCCGCCCGCCCACCACACCACGGCGCGGCGCTCGGTGAAGAAGATCGCCAACGCGAACCCAAGCGCGATGTGGGGCTTGTAGGCGCACATGGCGAGCGTCACCGCCGCGGCCACCGGCCGCCGCCTTGACCAATACAGCGCGAGCGCCCCCAGCAACACCGCCAGGGCGGCCGTCTGTCCGCGCCAGATTCCGCCGCGGGCCGATCCTCCCGACAGCAGCATCGCCACGAGTGCGGCCTGCTCGTACCACGCCAGCGTTACGCCGGCGCGGTCAGACAGCCAGCGCAGGAGCACGAAGCCCGCCGCCGCCATGGTGATGATGGCCAAGGGCACGAACAGCCACCGGACCGCATCGTCGCCAGGGAGGGCCAGCGGCCACAGCACGAAGAACGCGGTTGGTGGGTAGTCGACCTCGCCGAGGTAATGCGTGAAGGGGTCACCGCCGGCCAGCCAGTAGCGAAGCCATTCGCGAACCAGCCAGAGATCCGCCAGCGAGTTCTGCTGGAACGCGACCACGGCGGCCGCTGTCATGCTGATGAGGGCCAGGGGCGCCCAGACGAAGAGCGGCGTCATGGTCTCGGCGCCGGGCCTGATGAGAAACACGGCGTGCAGCCAGACCTGCCAGGCGCGACGGGGCATGTGACCTTGCTCGCGTGGCGCCATGGCGCCCGATTCTATCCTGCGAGTGTGACGGGTTGCCGCCGTTTAGAGGCGCCCGAGCTTGCGGACCGCTTCGGTACGCGTGTTGACGTGGAGCTTCTCGTAGATGCTCCGGATGTACTTGCGAACGGTGTTGATGGAGATGGCGAGCGTGTCGGCGATCTCCTTGTATTGCTGGCCTTCGCTGAGGGCGTCGAGCACGGCGCGCTCCCGGTCGGTGAGGGTGCCCACCTCCGGGGCGGCCTGGGTCTGTCGGAAGTACTGGACCACCTTGCGGGCGATGGCGCCCGACATCGGCGCGCCACCCTCGCAGACCTCGCGCAGGGCGCGCACGATCTCGTCGCGCGGCGCCCGCTTGAGCACGTAGCCGGCGGCGCCGGCCTTGAGCGATTCGAACACCCGGTCGCTGTCATCGAACGTCGTCAGCATGACGACATGCAGGCCGGGTGCAGCGTCCTTCAGGCGCCGCGTGCACTCGATGCCGGTCATGCCCGGCAGGTTGATGTCCATCAGCACCGCGGTGGGCGGCTGAGCCGGCAGGGCGGTGAGCGCGTCTTCGCCGCTCCCGTAGCTGCCAACGCAGGTCATGCCGTCAGCGTCGGCCACCAGCCGCGCGAATGCCGCCCTGAGTTCGGCGTCGTCTTCGACAATCCCTACCGTGATGCTCATTCGTTGTTCCACTATGTCTGCCCGGCCGCCGTATCGACAGTGCATGAACATGCACCCGCCTTCGCCAAGGCTACGGCGGGGCAAGCCCGCGCGCCACGGCTACGGCGGGGCAAGCCCGCGCGCCAAGGCTACGGCGGGGCAAGCCCGCGCGCCACGGGCTACGGCGGGGGCAAGCCCGCCTCCGCCAAGGCTTCCGCCTTCGCTGAAGCTACGGCGGACAAGACGGCGGGGCAGGCCTTTACTGCCGGGCCGGTTTCGTGACCGGCACCCGGAAGGTCACGCGTACTCCGCCTTCGGGGCGCGGGCCGACCTCGACCGTCCCGCCGACGCTCGCCATCCGTTCGCGCATGTTGGTCAGGCCGTTGCCCGTGGGATCACCCTCCGCACCCAGGCCGCGGCCGTTGTCGGCCACTTCGAGCCGCAGCCCCAGGTCATCCACGGCCACCGCCATGTGAAGCTCGGTCGCCCGGGCGTGCTTGACGGCATTGTTGATGGCTTCCTTGCACGCCAGGTAAAGGTGACGCCGGGTCTCCGACAGCAGCTCGAACGCGCCCAGGTCCGGGGCCAGTTGCACGCGCAGCCGCAGTCCAGCCGAGCTGACGTGTTCCTCGGCAAAACGCGCCGCGTAGTTGGCGAAGCCTTCGACCGTGTCCTGGCGGGCGTTGACCGTCCACACCAGCTCGTCGAGCGTCTCGATTGCGGTGCGCGCCGCGGCCGACACGCGCGTGGGCGGGGCGTCGCCATCGGCCAGCAAGGCAATGTGGGAGAGCCGCGAGCCGAGGTCGTCGTGCAGGTCGCGGGCAATGCGCTCGCGCTCGCGCTCGATCGCGCGCTCGCGCTCCAGGTCGGCCAGTCGTCTCCGGCTTCGCCGTTGCGCCACGTTGTTCACGATCAAGCCGGTGGTGACCAGGAGCAGGCCGAGGCCCGCGGCCTGAACCGCCGGCCGCTCCCAGAAGAACGGCAGCACGACCAGCCGCGCCGTGGCCGGGCTGGTGCTCCACATGCCGTCGTTGTTGGCGGCCAGCACTTCGAGCGTGTATTGTCCCGGCGGCAGCCGGCTGTAGTACGCGACCCGGCGCGGGCCGACATCGTGCCAGGCGTTGTCGAAGCCGGCCAGCCGATAGCGAAAGCGGACCTTTGACGGTGCCATGAGGCTGAACGCCGTGTAGGCCAACTCGATGGCCGCCGTGCCCGCGGGCACGGTGATACCGCCGTCTGGCTGGCGCACCGCCGGCCGATCATCAAGCATGGCCTCCTCGACGATCGCCGTCGGCACGATCTGGTTGGTGGAGAACGATGCCGGATCGATCACCGCAATGCCATCAATCGTCGAGAACCACAGGCGTCCGTTGCGATCGCGCAGTCCGGACGGGTCGAGACCGCCGCCCGATCCTTCGGGATTCCGCATGCCGTCGGCGCGGTCCAGGATGATGGGATCGAGCGATGCCGCCCGCCCATCGGCGACGGCCTCGATGCGGTCGCGTTCGAGACGGGAAATGCCGCGGGTCGTGCCGATCCATAAATCGCCTTGCGCGTCCTCAATCATGACCGCCACCAGCCGATCGCCGAGGCCCTGCGCGACGCCGAATGCTTCGTAGCGCCCGTGGCGGCGCCGGAACAGCCCGTCGGCGGCGCTGCCAATCCAGAGGTCGCCGCGGCTGTCGACCAGCAGGCCCGAGATGTTGCGGGTCGGCGGGCTGTCACCCGGCGGCAGGGTGCGGAACGCGCCGTCCTCATAGACCGACAGCCCGTTGGCGTTCGAGCCGATCCAGACGCGGCCGTCGCGATCTTGCGCGAAGCTCGCGAGGTACGGCGTGGCCACGCCGTCGGCGGTGCCGTAGGCGCGAGACAATCGGCCGTCGCGGAAGAGGTGCAGGCCGCCGAGCTCGGTGCCGATCCAGATGGTGCCGTCGCGGTCCTCGAACAGCGCGGAGATGTGGTCGTCGGACAGACCCTGGGCGATGTCGAAATGATCGAGTTGCCGGCCCGTCCAGCGATACAGCCCGCTGCCGCGCGTGCCGATCCACAACGTGCCGTCGCGCGCCGGCCACAGCACCCACGCGCAGGCGCCACGCATCTGGTCCGCGAACTGCGGCACGAACCGGCCGTTGCGTAACACCGCGACCGGTCCGCACTGCAGCCCGGCCCAGATGGCGCCGTTGCGATCTTGCACGATCGAACCGACGGCCTCGGCCGGCAAGCCATCGGCGGTCGAGTAGGTGAGCACGCGTTTGGGTTTGATGCGCGCGAGCCCGCCGTAATAGACGCCGACCCACACGCTGCCCTCGGCGTCTTCGTCGAGGGCGACAACCGTGCCGGCCGGAAGCCCGTTGGCCGAGCCAAATCGTTCGACGCCGCCGGCATGAATGCGCGCCACGCCGCTCGTGCCAAGCCCCACCCAGACGTCGCCGGAGCGCGATTGAATCAGCGACGTGATGCCGTCGCTCATGAGGCAGTGCTGGCGACAGCCGCTATGCTCAGACCCGCTCACGAGCAGGCCCTGCGGCGTGCCGATCCAGAGCCGGCCCTCACGATCCTCGAGCACCGCGTCGACCCGGCCCGCCACCGGCACCGGCGACGCGTCGCACTTCGCCGTGCCGGCGAGAACCAGGCACAGGCCGCCCGTGCTGGCGATCCAGATATCCCCGTTGCGCGACCGCGCCATCGCCGTGACCTGTGCTTGGGAGCGGCCGATCTCGACCGCGCGGACGCTATCCGGTCCAATCACCGTGACGCCGTTCTCGGTACCCGCCCAGATGCGACCCGATTGATCCTCCACGATCGTCCGCACGTCGTGCCCCGCCAGCCCGTCGGCCGCTGTATAGACCCGCCGTTCGCCGCCGTGCCACCGCACCAGGCCCGAGCCGGCCACGCCAATCCACACGGCGCCGCCAGAGTCCTCGAACACCACGCGCGCGTGAACGTTGGGGAGGGCGACGGGCACTGGTGTGAAGCGCGCGCCATCGAACCGAACCGTACCGGCCCACGTCGCGACCCACAGGTAGCCGTCGCGGGTTTGCAGGACACTGGCCAGCGCATTGTTCGGCAGGCCGTCCTCGATGCTCCAGCGATCGACGATGAAGCCGCCCTGCGCTTCCGCCGCCAGTGGCGTCAACAGACAGCTGATCAAGAACAACCGGCCGATCATCACCACGAATTCTACCTGCTGAGGGGCCTCGCCAAGTCACGGCGTTTGGGCGCTTTCGAGCCAAGTTGACTTGCCGGCATCATTACTTCACAATAAGTAAACAAATGAGCCGCCGCCTGCTGACCGACTTCGAGCTGATGATCCTGCTGGCGATCCTGCGCGTGGGCGATGACGCGTACGGCGTACGGATTGCGCGTGAACTCGAAGAAACCGCAGGCCGCTCGGCGCAGTTGGCCGCCATCTACGCCGCGCTCGACCGCATGGAGTCTCGCGGGCTGGTGGCTTCGGCGCTCGGGGAACCCACGCCGGAGCGTGGCGGCCGGGCCAAGCGGATGTTCAGCCTCACGCCCAAGGGCCTTGCCCAAACGAAAGACACCCAGCAGGCGCTCACCGCGCTGTGGGCCAACCTGCCGCAATTGAGAGGAGGCCGCGCATGACCCCGAAACATCCGCCGGTTCTGGCCCAGACCCTGCTTGAGTGGGTGGATCCCGCCAACGACGCGCTGCACGGTGACCTGCTGGAAGAGTTCGCGTCGGGCCGCTCGCGCGCGTGGTACTGGCGGCAGGTGTTCGCCGCCGCTGGTGTCGCCATCGCCCGCCCGGTACGCGCGCATGGCATGTCCGGCCTCGAGCCCGCCATGCTCGGCCTGATCATGCTGTTCCTGCTCGGCTTCTACGTGGTCTTCGTCGTCAACGTCACCGACTGGCTGCTGCGGTTTGAAGGCGTCCACCTGTTGTCGCGGGTCCCGAAGTTGCTGGCCTGGTGGCCGGCCGCCGCGCCGGTGCTGGCGTTGACCGCCGGACTGCTGGCCGGCCGGGTGATCGGCGTGGCCGGGGATCACCACCGCGTCGTGCGCATCGTCGCCTTCGGCGGGACCACCATGCTGTGCGCGGTCGCGGCGTTGCAGGCGGTGACCGCCACCGTGGTGCCGTCCCTGTTCCTGCCGGACCTGTATCAGCAGGTGGGCACCACTGCCGCATTCGTGGCTGGGTTGATCGGCAGTCTCGGCGCGGCGGTGATGGCGCGGCCGAGCGACCTGCCGCTCGCCCTCGGCCCGACCAGCGCCGGGCCGGTTCACTAACCACCGACGCCTCCCCATCCCATCACGTCCGTTGGGCACACCGACATGCGCGGCGGGCGGGCGCATGTACATGCACTGGTGCGGGTCCCAAACAGGTCCGTATAGTGCGAGTTGTGCGAAACAGAAAGTCGCTCAGATGTGACCGTCGACGGCTTGGTGACAGCCTCCGCCCGGATCGCCTCAGCGTGCCGGACGTTGGCCCACAATCAGAAGGTTGCCGAGCCGCTGTTCAGCGCGGTAGAAGGAGAACTGTCGTGACCCCAACACACAACGCCGTCCGGTTTACCACCAGTCTTGTGCTGGGCCTGTTCGTTCTTACCGTTGCCGTGTGGGCCGGGTCGCCGATTGGTGTGTTCCAGACCGACCCGTTGGCCGGCCATCGAACCGCCCATGCGGCGGCGCTGCTCGCGGACGGATCCGTCCTGATCGCTGGCGGCCACAATGGCACAAGCCCTCTCGCCGGTGCTGAGATCTATGCCGACGGTGTCTTTGAGCCCCTGACTGCCCAGTTATCTCTTGCCCGCATGGAGTTAACCGCAGTCACCTTGGCCGACGGACGGGTGCTGCTTGCGGGAGGCAACAACTCGACCGTGGCGGAGTTGTACGATCCCGGCACCCGCACATTCGCGACCGGCCCCTCGCTCATCGTGGGGCGGTCGGGCCACAGCGCGACGCGGCTCAATGACGGCCGCGTCCTAATCGTGGGGGGCAGTACCGCCCCAGGTCAGTATTCTGACACCTCCGAGATCTTCGACCCACACACCGACACATTCACGGCGAGTGGCTCCCTGGTGCAGGCCAGAGCGGCCCACCAGGCCGTATTGCTCAACGACGGCCGGGTCCTCGTGCTCGGCGGTTACACACGGTCCTATGTGGAGACGGCCGAGATCTACGATCCGCTGACCGGCACCTTTGCGTCCCTCGGCACCATGCCGGGCGGGCCCAGGGCCAACTTCAGCGCGACCCTGATGGAGAATGGCCGGGTTCTGGTCGCCGGCGGCCAGGGGAACGCCGACCCCACGACCGTGCTGATTTACGATGTGGCCTCGGGCTTCTCGCAGGGGCCGGCCCTGAATTCCGCGCGCCGCGCACACGGCGCGACAAGACTCGCCGACGGACGGATACTCATCGTTGGCGGGAACGACAGCCCGAGTACGGCCGAGGTGTTCGAGGACGGCTCCTTCCGCCAGTTCGCCCTCACCGGTGACCCGCGGGCGGGCGGTTTCCCGGTGATCGCGCTCCCAAGCGGCATGGCGCTCGTCGCCGGTGGACTGACAGGCGGCGGCATTTCGACGAGCGCGATCCTGATTGGTCCACAGCCCCCATCGCCGACGGTCGACGCCGGCGCGGACATTCAAGTTACCGCCGACGCCTACGGCCGCGCGACCGTGACCTTGTCGGCGGCCACGACTAATGCACCACAGCAGGTGTCATACAGTTGGACGCTCGCCGGCGTGCCGATCACCGGCGCCACTGCTCACACGGTGGCGATGAGCCTTCCAGTCGGTGTCCATACCTTCGAGGTTGCGATCACAGATGGGCTGGCGCGTTCGGCGACCGATTCCGTCGCGGTGTTCGTTGCGCTGCCGTCGGCGGCCGGAACTCCTGGCGCGGCGGGACCCGAAGGCCCGCCGGGGCCAGCCGGGCTGCAAGGACCCGCCGGCGCCCAGGGGACTGACGGTCTTCAGGGGCCCACTGGCCTTCAGGGCCCGAAGGGTGACAAAGGTGACAAAGGCGACGCAGGACCGGAGGGGCCTGCAGGCGCACCCGTCCCGGGCTCACTGCTCCTGATGCCCGAGGGCATGCCGGCTCCGGCAGGCTACCGCCGGCTCGGCACACTCGCGGACGGGCGTATCGACGACGACGAGCGCCACCACAAGGTCAGGCTGCGGATCGTGGTCTGGCAGAAACTGTAGCGCTTGCCGAGACTGATGAGGCGCAGCCGAACAAGGGCCGCGCCTCATCGTGCGGATGGTGGTGCGATGGGGTCGATGGGGTCCACCTGGCTGACTGGAGCCACCAGGGTCAGTCCTTGAGTTCGACGATCGTGGCACCACCCCCGCCCTGGTTGTCCGGGGCGGGGTAGTGCTTTTCAACCAGCGGGTGGGTCTTCAGGAACGCCTGCAGCCCCTTGCGCAGCGCGCCGGTGCCGTGGCCGTGGATGATGCGGATCTGCTGTACGTCGGTCACCAGCGTGTCGTCGAGGAAGCGCGACAGGCGATCGACCGCCTCGTCCACGGTCAGGCCGATCACGTTCAGCTCGCTGAGCATGCCCTCGCGCGGCTTGAGGTCCACGTTCACGCGGACTCGTCCCGCCGAAGCCTTGGGCGAAGGCGGACCGCCAATCACGCGCACGTCCTTCAGCTTCGCCCGCATGCGCTTGCCGCGCACGTCCACTTCCGCCTGGTTGCCGTCGATCGAGACGATGGTGCCTTCGAGGCCCATGCCGAGTGACACCTTGGCCCCCACGAAGGGCTCCACCTTCGCGCCCTGAGCCGCCGCGGCGGCGGCTCCCTTCGCGTCGGGATGACGGAGGTCTTCGACAATCCGATCGATCTCTGCGCGCGCTTCGGCCTTGGCCGCGCCCGACTCGCCGGTGTTGATCGCGGCGCGCAGCGACGCCTTTTCCGCGAGCGCCTCCGATCGTTCCTTCAGCTGATCGATCACCGCATCGACGTCACGGCGCGCCTGGCGCAGGCGATCGTCGAGACGTTCGTTGAGGCGCTTCTTGAAGACCTCTTCGCGCTCGGCGAGGGCGCGCTCGCGCTGCGCCAGCGCGGCGTTGGTCTCGTTGAACACCCGCCTCTCGCGCTCGAGTCTGGTGCGGTCGGCCTCGAGCGCGCGCGCCTGCGCGTCGAGGCGCGAGAGGTGCGCCTGCAGCCGTTTCTGGTCGTCGCTCAGGTAGCCGCGCGCCGCCGCAATCACGGCCTGCGGCATCCCGAGCCGCTGCGCCATCTCGATGGCCAGGCTGCGCCCGGGCGCACCGTAGATCAGCCGGTAGGTCGGCGCGAAGTTCTGCGGGTCGAACGCAAACGCCGCCACCGCCACGCCCTCGGTGCCGATGCCCCACGTCTTCACCGAATCGAAGTGCGTCGTCGCCATCACCAGCGCGCCGCGCTGCCGGAAGTGCTGGACGATGGCGGTGGCCAGCGCGCCGCCTTCGTTGGGATCGGTGCCGGTGCCGACTTCGTCGAGCAGCACCAGCGCCGGCAGCTGCAACTCGCGATCCATCGACACCAGGTTGGTGATGTGCGACGAGAACGTGCTGAGGCTGTTCTCGATCGACTGCTCGTCGCCGATGTCGGCGAACACCGCCCGGAACACCGGCAGCCGCGCCACCGTGGCCGGCAGGTGCAAGCCGGCCTGCGCCATCAACGCGAACAGCCCCGCCGTCTTCAGCGCCACCGTCTTGCCGCCGGTGTTCGGGCCGGTGATCAGCAGCACGCGGTTGGGCGGATCCAGCAGCACGTCCACCGGCACCGCGCGCTCGAGCATCGGATGGCGCGCGCCCTTCAATTCCAGGCTGGTGTCGCCGGTGAACGCCGGCTCGATGCCGTTGAGCTTCGAGCTGTAGCGCGCCTTGGCCTGCAGCGTGTCGAGGTCGCGCGCCACGTCCCGAATCACCGCGAGATCACCGGGCCGGTCGCGGAAGCGGTCGGTCAGCTCGAGCAGGACGCGGAAGATTTCCTCGCGCTCGCGATCCTCGAGCTCGACGATGTCGTTGTTGATCTCGACGGTGGCCGCCGGCTCCATGAACAGCGTGGCGCCGGTCGTCGAGCTGCCGTGGACGATGCCCGGCACGTTGCCGCGATGCTCGGCGCGCACCATCAGGACGAAGCGGCCGTTCCGCTCGGTGACGACCTCGTCCTGGAGGTACTTCGCCGAGCTGCCGCGCGTGAACTGCTCGAGCGTGCCGCGCAGCTTCTGGCGCTTCTGACGCAGCTCGTTGCGGATGCGCCGCAGCTCGGGGCTGGCCTGATCCAGCACGTCGCCGCCCGGATCGATGGCGTAACGCACCGCTGCGACTTCGTCCTTGAACGACGTGACGTGGGCGACGAGGCCGCCGAGGATGGGGAAGTCGCCGCCGGCCCGGCGCACGCTGACGCCGGCCTGGTCCACCGAGTCCACGAAGTCCGCCAGCATCCGCAGTTGCAGCGGTTCCAGCGGACGCCCGATGATCGCCAGCGACGCCAGTGCCTCGGGCAGGCTGTCGCCGGCGCGCAGGGGGAACAGGGGATGGCGCTCGAGAAAGCGCACCGTTTCGCTGGTCGCCGCCTGTGCGGCGACGACGGCCGTCGGATCGGTTGACGGCTCGAGCGCCGACAGCGCCGCCGCGCCCAGCGGCGTCAGGGCCAGCGCGGTGACGGCATCGACGATGCGATCGAACTCTAGCGTGCGGGTAGCTAGCATGATGATTTGGTGATTTGGTGATCTCGTGAATTGGTGATTTGTGATCAGGATTTGCGGATTTGGTGATTTGGTGATCCGCCGGCTCGGGGCGGCAAATCGCCAAATCCCGAAGTCGTCAAATCCCGATTGCAAATCTCCAAATCACCAAATCTCCAAATCACTAAATTCGCTACAAATGGTTGATCATCGACGCGATACACCCGGCGCCGTAGCCGTTGTCGATGTTCACCACCGACACGCCGTTGGCGCACGAGTTCAGCATCCCGAGCAGCGCCGCGATGCCGCCGAAGCTCGCGCCGTAGCCGACGCTGGTCGGCACCGCGATCACCGGCACGCTCACCATTCCCGCCACCACGCTCGGCAGGGCGCCTTCCATGCCGGCGACGACGATGATCACCCGCGCGGATTCGAGGCGGGCGCGTTGTTTCAGGATGCGGTGGATGCCGGCGACGCCGACGTCGTACAGCCGATCCACCGTGTTCCCCATCAACTCGGCGGTGACCGCCGCTTCTTCGGCCACCGGCAGGTCCGACGTTCCGGCCGAGCAGAGCGCGATGGTTCCGGCTCCGGCCGGCATCTCCCGCTTCACGGTGATGGCGCGGGCGACCGGGTGATATTCGGCTTCAGGCACGGCGGCTTGAACGGCCTGCCACGCCGCGTCGTCGGCCCGCGTCACCAGCAGCGGATGGCCCCGCCCGACGATCTGCCCGGCGATGGCGGCAATTTGCGACGGTGTCTTGCCCAGGCCGAGCACCACTTCGGGAAAGCCCTGACGCATTGAGCGATGGTGATCCACCTTCGCAAACCCGAGGTCCTCAAAGGGCTGGTCGCGAAACACCCCGAGGAGCCGTTCGTACGCGTCAGTGGTTTCGGTCCGGCCGAGGCGAACCTGCTCGAGGAGGGCGCGGAGTTCTGCGGGTGTCATGCCGATTCGATCTGTGTTGTGGACATTGCCAAGGACACTTCATCATAGATGACGTCTTGAAGGCATTGGATCGACTCCGGCAACTTGCCACCACCCGGCGCCCGCCACCGCTGCGCTGGCGGTTGATGGATCGGTACGGTGAATTGCCTCCCGCGTCGCGGCTCGTCCGGGACGGTCTGCGGCGCGAGGTCAGCCCATCGTGGCCTCAACCACTGCTGTTGGCGCACGACGGCGTGGCACCGAGCTTCGAGCCGGTAGGGACGTTTCACGGCGCGCTCATCGTCTTCTCTCGGGCCACCGTGCTCGACGACAAGGGGTTCATCGAGCTCACCGACGGGTCGCTGTTCGTGGAACCGGTGTGGCATCCCGACAACGTGTTTCCGAGCGCCGCCTACCGGCGACGGCGGTTGGTTCCGCCGCGGCGCCAGCAGGGGCCATGGTTCAGTTGCCTGCTGTTCTTCGCGCACGGGTACTTCCATTGGCTGTGCGACGTGCTGCCGCGATTCCATCGCGTGCTCGAGCTGCTGCCGGCCGGCACGCGATTCCTGGTGCCCTGGGCGATGGAACCGTGGCAGTGGGACGCGTTGGCCGCGGTCGGCGTCGATCGCGCGCGGTGTGTCCAGTTCTCCCCGGGCCGCGGCTGGGTGTTCGACGAGCTCTACTACGCGCCTCCCGCGGCAATGACCGGTGATCACGATCCCGAGGCCATTGCGTGGGTGCGCCAGGCCGTGCTCGCCGCGGTCGGCGTCGATCCGGCCCCGACCGCCGGCGAGAAACTGTATGTGACGCGGCGCCTCGCGGGCCGTCGCCGGATCACCAATGAAGCGGAACTCTGGGGCGGCCTGGAGGCGGCCGGATTCCGGATGGTCGAGGCCGAACGGCTGTCGTTTGCCGACCAGGTGCGCCTGTTCGCGCGGGCCCGGGTTGTGGTTGGCCCGCACGGCGGCGGGCTGACCAACATCGCCTGGTGCCGGCCCGGGACCAGGGTGGCCGAGATTTTCAGCCCGGCATCCGCTGGAAGTCGCTGTTTCTGGACGCTTTCCGCCGCCCTCGGGCACGACTACGCCGCGCTGATTGGCCAGGACGCCAAGGGGCTGCTGAGCCGGTCCGACATCGATTGCCCGCCGTATTTCGCGGATCGGATTCTTCGCTGGGCTTTCCGGGACGAATCGACCACCGCCCGGCCGTTGCCCGCGGCTGCACTTTCGTAGGCTTTTCGCGGTCACCGCAATCCGCTATCGTCCGTGTTTTGTTGACTTTACTGGCGGTCGATTCTTATAATAATGGACTGGATTAAGAGGCAGAAGCCTCCTTCATAGATGACCGTAGTCGAAACACTCATACTCGCTTTATATTTCTTCGTACTCCTCATCCTGGCCGTGTACGGATGGCACCGGTACTACTTGGTGTATCAGTACATGAAGCACAAGCACGAGCAGCCCGTTCCGAAGGGCGCGTTCGACGAGCTGCCCGTCGTCACCATCCAGCTCCCGCTCTACAACGAGATGTACGTGGTCGATCGGCTGATCGACGCGGTGTGCCAGATCGACTACCCGCGCGAGAAGCTGGAGATCCAGGTCCTGGACGACTCCACCGACGAGACGCGGCAGATCACCGAGCTGGCCGTGCGTCGCCACGCGCTGCAGGGCATCGACATCAAGTATCTCCACCGCGAAGACCGCACCGGCTACAAGGCGGGCGCGCTCGATGAAGGCCTGAAGGTGTGCCGCGGCGAGTACGTCGCGATTTTCGACGCCGACTTCATTCCGAAGCCCGACTTCCTGATGCGCTCGGTGCACTACTTCACCGATCCCAAGGTCGCGCTGGTGCAGGCGCGCTGGGGCCACATCAACGAAGACTACTCGCTGCTGACGAAGATCCAGGCCGTGCTGCTCGACGCGCACTTCGTGCTCGAGCACGGCAGCCGCAATCGCGGCGGCTGCTTCTTCAACTTCAACGGTACCGCCGGCATCTGGCGCAAGGACGCGATTGCCGACGGCGGCGGCTGGCAGCACGACACCTTGACCGAGGACCTCGACCTCAGCTACCGCACGCAGCTGCGCGGCTGGCAGTTCGTGTTCGTGCAGGATCACGTTGCCCCCGCCGAATTGCCGGTGGAGATGAACGCGTTCAAGTCGCAGCAGCATCGCTGGGCGAAGGGCTCCATCCAGACCTTCATGAAGCTGATGCCGCGCATTCTGCAGTCGGATCAGCCTTTCAAGGTGAAGGCCGAAGCGTTCTTCCACCTGTCGGCCAACTTCAACTACCCGCTGATGTGCGTGCTGTCGGTGCTGATGGCGCCGTCGATGGTCATCCGCTACAACATGGGTTGGTACGAGATGTTGCTGATCGACATCCCGCTGTTCTTTGCGGCGACCGCGTCGGTGGCCAACTTCTACATGGTCTGCCAGCGTGAGTTGTACCCGGACACCTGGACCGAGCGGTTGAAGTACCTGCCGTTCCTGATGTCGATTGGCATCGGCCTCGCCGTGAACAACACGCGCGCGGTGTTCGAGGCGCTGTTCCACAAGCCGAGCGAGTTCGTGCGCACGCCGAAGTACGCGGTCGAGGCCAACGGCGACGAGTGGAGCCAGAAGAAGTACCGCCAGTCGGTGGCGGTGCAGCCGATGATCGAACTGGCGCTGGGCCTCTACTTCACCGCCACGCTGTTCTACGCGCTGGCCAACGGCATCTACGGCACGGTGCCGTTCCTGATGCTGTTCCAGGTCGGCTTCCTCTACACCGGCATGCTGTCGCTGCTCCAGCAGTACGGCGGCGATTCGGCCGTCGAAGTCGTGCAGGGCAAAGAAGCCTGAACCGGTTCAGAGGTTCTCGGGTTCAGAGGTTCTAAGGGCGGCCAGGTGGCCGCCCTTGCCGTTTCCGGACCCTGCCCGGGCCACGCAACCGTTGGCGCCCTGCCGTCGTCTATGCTTTCGGGAACAAGGTGAACCGCATGCCAAAACGACTGGTCGAGTTGCTGTCGGCGTTACTGGTGGCCATGGCCGCGCTGCCCGCGTCGGCGCAGGACTTCAAGGTGCCGGTGGACTACTTCACGCTGCCCAACGGGCTGAAGGTCGTGGTCAGTGAAGACCACGCCGCCCCGGTGGCGCTCGTTGAGGTGATGTACAACATCGGCTTCCGGGTCGAGCCCAAGGGGCGTACCGGCTTTGCCCACCTCTTCGAGCACATGATGTTCCAGGGCTCGGCGCAGGTGAAGAAGATGGAGCACGTCTCCCTCATGCAGGAGGCCGGCGGCGTCGTCAACGGCTCGACGCGGTTCGACTACACCAACTACTACCAGTCGCTGCCGGTGAATGCCCTCGAACGCGCCCTCTGGCTCGAGGCCGATCGCATGCGTTCGCTCGACGTCAGCGCCGAGAACCTCAAGAACCAGCAGAACGTGGTCAGCGAAGAGGTGCGCGTCAACGTGCTCAACCAGCCGCATGGCGGGTTCGAGTGGATCGAGATCTGGGGGCGCGCCAACACCAATTGGCACAACGCCCACAATTTCTACGGCGACCTCAGTGAGCTCGAGGCCGCCACCCTCGAGGACGTCCGCAGCTTCTTCAAGACCTACTACGCGCCGAACAACGCGGTGCTGGTGGTGGTCGGCGACACCACGGCAGCCGAGGTGCGGCGCCTGGCCGAGAAGCACTTCGGCTCGATTCCGCGCCAGCCGGTGCCGCCCCCAGACGATGTTTCCGAGCCGCCGCAAGCCGCCAGCCGGCATTTTGCGCGCGAAGACAAGCTCGCCCGCACCCCGGCCCTGGCCGCCGCGTGGCACCTGCCGGCGCGCATGTCGAAGGACTTTTTCGCGCTGAGCGTGCTCGATCCACTGCTCAACAGCGACGACAGCGCGCGGATGTATCGCAAGCTGGTGCGCGACGAACGCCTGGCGATGGCGTCGCAGGGCGGCTTCAACTTCCTGGGCAACAACTTCGACATGAAGGGGCCCATGCTCTACACCATGCGGGTCGATTACCTGAACGACAAGACCGCCGACCAGGTGTTGGCCGCGATTGAGAGCGTGCTGGCCGAGGTTCGCGAGAAAGGCATTACCCCGGCCGAGCTGGAACAGGCCAAGACCACCATTCGCTCGGGTTTCCTCGACGACCTCGAAAGCGGCGGCATGCCGAGGTTCGGCCGGGCGAACCTGCTCGCGGCCTTCGCGTTGTTCGATGACGACCCGGGTCGCATCAACACCATCCTCGGGGAACTGGAAAAGGTCACCCTGGATGACGTCAAGGCAGCGGCCGGACGATGGCTCGTTCCGGCCAACCGCACGTCGATCGACAGCCGTCCCGCACCCAAGCCGGCGGCCGGAGGTGCCCGATGATTCGCCGCAGGTCCAGTCACGTGGCCGCCCTCATGTTCGCCGCCGCCGCGATGGCCGCGGCGCCCGCCTCGGAGA